>CANQNP010000005.1 GCA_947625235.1 uncultured Atopobiaceae bacterium
TAGTCCGCGACGATGAGGAAGTACGCCGCGAAGCCCTTGCCGCAGATGATCTCGTACTCGTGCTCGAAGCGCTCCACGACGTCCGGGCGCGCGGTCTTCCAGTCGGCGCCATAGCGCTTCGCGAGGCCGATCTCGCAGTCGCGGCGCAGCTGGCTCTCGTTCGTCTCGCCCTCGTCGAGCGGGAACTGCGGGAGGAGGATGTTGCCCCACTCGAACTCCACGTTGCACTTCTCGGCGATCTCGAGCGTGGTGTCCGCCGCCTCGGGGATCCAACTGAAGAGCGCGCGCATCTCCTCCTCGCTCTTCATGTAGAACTCGCCCTCGCCGCTCTCCGTGCGCTGCATGTGGAAGCGCTGCGTGTCGGAGAGGCTCTTGCCGCTGCCGATGCAGGCGAGGATGTCCTCCGCGAGCGCGTCCTCGCGGTTGAGATAGTGGAAGTCGTTCGTGCACACCACCTTGCAGCCGATCTTCTTGGCGATGGCCACGAGCTGCTCGGAGATCTGGCGGTCGGTCTTGGGGTTCGCGTCGCGGTGGTACGTGAGGCCGTGCTCTTGGATCTCGATGTAGAAGTCGCCCGGGGCGAAGAGGTCCCTCAGGGTCTCCGCCCAAAGGAGGGCGTCTTCGGGGTTGTCCTCGCGGATGCGCTTGGCGACGATCCCCTGCACGCAGGCGGACGTGCACACGAGCCCCTCGGCGTGCGCGCGGAGCACGGAGAGCGTGACGCGCGGCTTGTAGTAGAAGCCGTGGACCGCCGCGTCCGAGACGATCTTCATGAGGTTCACGTAGCCCCGCTGGTTCTTCGCGAGGAGGATGAGGTGGTAGAGCTCGGGCCTCCCCTCCCTCGAGAGGGTCTCGTCGGGCGTGAAGTAGATCTCGCAGCCGTAGATGGGCTTGATGCGCGGCTGGGGCTTCACGTCCGCAAGCGGCGCGCCCTTCGCGATCTGCGCCTGGTCGAGCTCCCACTGGGCGTGCGAGCGGGGATTCTCGGGGTCGAGCTCGGACTGCTCGCGGCCGTGTTCGAGGTTGTCGAGGTCGTGGAACCACTGCTGCCAGTCCGGCTCGGCGTGGTTCACGCGATCCGTCTCGGTGGCGAGCTCGGGCACGCCGTACATGAAGCCGTGGTCGGTGATGGCCACGGCGGGCATGCCGAGCTTCACGGCCTTGCCCACCATGTCCTTCACGCGCGTGGCGCCGTCGAGCATCGAGTAATCCGTGTGGTTGTGGAGATGTACGAATGCCACCGAACGTTCCCTTCCGTGCCTTCGTCGTCGTGCGAGAGCAGCCTACCACCAGAACTTGACGAGAATTCGCACCCCCTGGCGCCGCCACGGGAAAACCTCGCGCACCCATGCTCGGCGTCTCTTAGGGGCATGGGCCCTGAGCTGGGTATATACGAAACGCGTGGCGCGTCGGCGAGAGGCGCTCCACCGAATCGACGCAACGAGGGGGCAAGGCGCATGCACGAGGCCATCCACGCCATCTGGTATGTCGCCCTCGCGCTCGGGCTCGCCTCGCTCGGCTGCCTCGTGGCCGCCATCGTGAGCGAACGGTTCAACCGCTGGTTCAGCTGGTCGTCGAAGATGGCCGGCAAGCTCGCCATCATCATCGTCGGCACGTTCTTCCTCGTCTTCCCCATCGCCGCCTTCGACATGGACGGCTCCGGCAACATCGTGTGGCAGACCCTCTCGGAATCAATTCCCGGCGCCATCTACGAGACGGCGCAGGTGCTCGTCTTGCAGGTGGGGCTCGACACGTGGTCGCTCGAGGTGTTCGGCGCCATCGGCGAGGGCATCCTCGGCCACGTGTACTTCTGGCTCCTCGTCTTCTTCGCGATCGCCTGCCCCGTGGCGCTCGCCATGACGGCGATCGACGTCGTGCTGAACGGCCTCTCGGGCTTCGCCGTGCGCGCGAAGAGCCTGAAGAAGGCCGTGCGCCGCGCCCCGATCTACGTGTTCTACGGCCTCTCCGACAACACCGTCACGCTCGCGCTCGACCTCCTCGCGCACGTGGGCGCGCGCGAGACCCCGGCGCGCGAGCGCATGCCGCTCCTCGTGTTCACGAACGTCTCCGGCGAGAGCGCCTCCTCGGGCGAATCCTTTGAGGGCCAGGTGAGGGAGGCCGCGGCGGGCGTGGCCGACATCGTGGTGACTCCGATGGTCCTCGAAGACCTCCCGCGCCACATCGCCCCATGGGCGAGGAAGCGCTGCCAGACGCACTACCTCGTGATCTCCAACGACGAGGCCCTGAACGTGCGCACCACCATCCGCCTCACCGACGTCTTCGTCGAGGAGCTCCTCGCCCGCGAGCTCGATCGGCTGAACTGGAACGTGGCGAGGGTCGCCGAGCGTCCCGAGGTCTCCGACGAGACGCGTGCGCTCGCCGCGAACATCCACGTGTGGTGCACGCACGACAACCCCGACGACGACCTCATCTTCGATTCGCTTCCCTTCCGCGGCCCCTCCGAGGAGATCATGTCCGCGCTCCTGAGAGCGCGCGAGGGCCACGCGCACCTGAGCTCGCCCGCCGCCATCGCGCGGCGCGTGCTTCCGCTCGAGCAGCGCATCCGGAGCCTCTTCGAGGTGCGCCTCATCTTCGAGGCGCGCGAGATGGTGTGGGACGCCCTCGTGGAGCACCCGCTCACGGAGGTGCTCGACCCCATCGACCTCTCACGTGGCGCGCCGCCCGCCCAGCGCCTCTTCGTGCTCGTCGTCGGGCTCGGCGCGAGCGGCGTCGAGGCTGTGAAGGCGGCGTTTTGGTTCGGGCGCCTTCCCGGGGTGGAGCTCAACATCTGCGCGGTGGATAGGGACGCCTCCGCGCGGCTCCTCGAGCTCGGCGCCGCGGCGCCCGGCCTCGTGGAGGAGCGCCACGCCACGCCCTCCGGATCTCGCGTGCCCACCGTCACGTTGATCGAGGCCGATCCCGCCTCGCTCGACCTCGAGTGCCTCCTCAAAGGAGACGAGATGCGCGGACTCACGCTCGAGAACGGCGAGGTCCGCTCCCTTCCCTTCCGCCTCCCCGACGAGGCGCACGTCTACGCGATGGCCACGCTCGAAGACGATTCCGAGAACATGGCGATCGCCCTTCGCCTCCAGCGCGCCCTCGCCGATCGCGCGCTCGAGGGGCGCCTGCCCGCGGCGCTTCGCGAGCGGCCCGTCGTGTCCCTCGAGCTCGTGGACGAGGAGCTCTTCGATTCGGTGGCGCACCTCGCCGACGGCGAGGAGGTCTTCCCGCTCACGCCCTTCGGCGCCACCTACCGCACGTTCTCCTACGAATCGGTGCTCGCCGCGCCGTGGGAGCGCGCCGCGCTCAACCTCCAGGGCGCCCACGAGGCGGCCTTCGCGCTCGCACGCGGCGGTTCTGCCGAGGTGAGCGCGGCCGACGCCGTGGAGTCCTACAACTCGCTCGAGGTGCGCAAGCTCTCCGATCGCGCCGAGGTGCGCTTCGCGATCTATCGCCTCTGGTGCCTCGGGCTCGACCATGGAAGCGGCCTCGACGACGACCTGCACGAGGAGTGGCTCGAGAAGCTCGACGCGGTGGGCGTGCTCGAGGCGGCGCACGAGGGAGATCCCGAGGCGCGCGCCTGCGTGAGCGGCACCCCGTTTGCCACCGAGGCCATGGACGCCGCCTCGCGCGAGGCGCGCGTGGCCCAGACGCTCGCGGAATCGAAGGTCGCGCGCGATCGCTGGCCCGTGCTCTCCGCCCTCGGCGACCTCGAGCACGCGCGCTGGTGCGCCTTCTTCCGCGCGCAGGGCTGGCGCACCATCGCGGACTTCGACGAGCTCGAGCGCACGATGGCGCTCGTCGGGCGCACGGACGAGCCCGCCTGGCCCTACCCACACCAGTCGACGCGCCTCCACGCGCACTACTACCTCGTGGACGATCCGATCGAGGCCGCAAGGCGCGGCGCCGAGTGCCGAGACGACCCCTGCTCCGACGATCGCCTCATCGTCCTCGAGACCATCCGCGCCCTCCGCGGCGACATCGTGCCCCTCGGCTAGCCCCCCTTCCGCGCCCCCTCGCAAGACAAAAGGATCCGCCCCTTTCGTCTTGTCCGCCCTCGCAAGACAAAAGGATCCGTCCCTTTCGTCTTGCGAGGGGGGTGCTTCTGGCGAAACGGGGACGGTGCCCTACACTTTCGCGTGAGGTTGGCGGCGCGAAGGGGAGGTGGCGTGGCGGCGCTCGACGCAAGACGCCTCGCGGGGGACTTCGGCTTCGCCATCGTGGCCCAGGTGGCGGCCATGGTCGTGGGCTTCGCCAACGCGCTCCTCCTCCCCAAGCTCTTTTCCGAGGCCACCTACGGCTATTGGCAGCTCTTCCTCTTCTACGCGAGCTACGCGGGCATCTTCGGCGTGGGCCTCGTGGACGGCGTCTACCTCATCCACGGCGGCGAGCGGCGGGCCGAGGTGGACAAGCGCCTCGTGAACTCCGAGTTCTGGTGCTGCGCGGCCATCCAGCTCGTGGTGGGCGGGACGCTCCTCGGCCTCGGGCTCTCCCCGCTCTTCGACCTCGACCGCGCGACGGTCGTCATCGGCGTGGCCCTCTACCTCGTCTTCTTCAACCTCGCGAACTTCCTCGGCTACGTCTTCCAGGCCATCGGCGAGACTCGGCGCTACAGCGCCTCCACCATCGTCGAATCGCTCGTCTTCCTCGCGCTCCTCCTCATCCTCATGCTCGCGGGCGTCGCGAGCTTTTCGCCCTACGTGGCGTTCTACGTCCTCGCGAGGGCAGCGCGCCTCGGCTACTGCGCGCTCTACGCGAGGGACTTCCTCCGCGCGGGCCTCCTCTCCCTCTCGCGCGCGGTGCGCGAGAGCTGGCAGACCATGCGCGTGGGCGTGAAGCTCCTCGTCTCGAACCTCGGCGGCATGCTCATCGTGGGCTCGGCGCGCTTCGTGATCGACATCGCCTGGCCCATCGAGGAGTTCGCGGTCGTCTCGCTCGCGCTCTCCCTCGTGAACTTCTTCATGACCTTCACGAGCCAGGCGGCCATGGTGCTCTTCCCCGCGCTCCGCAGGATCGAGCGCGCGGAGCTCTCCGCGCTCTTCCTCTCCCTGCGAGACGGCCTCTCGCTCCTCCTGCCCGCCCTCTACGTGCTCTACGTGCCGATGGTCTTCTTCCTCGAGCTCTGGCTGCCGAACTACGCCGCCTCGTTCGAGCTCTTCGCGATCCTGCTCCCGCTCTGCATCTTCAACGGCAAGATGGACATCGTGGGCATGACGATGCTGAAGGTCATGCGCGAGGAGGGGCGGCTCCTGCGCATCAACGTCATCGCCTGCGTGGCGAGCGTGGCGGGGGCGCTCATCGGCGGCTTCGCGGTGCACTCGATCCCGTTCATCCTCGTGTGGATCGTCGTCTGCGTGATCTGCCGCTGCCTCTGGGCGGAGCGCTTCGTCACCGCGCGACTCGGGCTCGAGGACGGGTGGATCAACCTCGGCTCCGTGGTGGTGACGGCGGTGTGCGTGCTCGCGGTGAGCTTTGCCGGCCCCCTCGCCGCGGAGTGTGTCGTCATCGGCGCCTACCTCGCCTACCTCGTGATCTTCAGGAACGAGACGGCAAAGCTCCTCGGAGCCGCGAGGGGCCTTCGCCGCAGCTGACCGGCACCCGGCGTTTCCGTCACAATCTTGGCCGAGAGGCATTCCACGTCCCCAGGGGTTCGCCATGGAGAGCACAGCGCCGAGGGCCATCGCGGTCATCTTCGCCGGCGGCACCGGCTCGAGGATGCACGGGGCCACCATGCCCAAGCAGTTCCTCGAGCTCGGCGGCCGTCCGATCATCGTGCACACGCTTCGCCACTTCCAAGAGCACCACGAGGTGGACGCGATCTTCATCGCCTGCCTCGAGCCGTGGATCGGCGAGCTCGAGGCCCTCGTCGCCCGCTTCGACCTCGGCAAGGTGCGCGCCATCGTGCCCGGCGGCGAGACCTGCCAGCTCTCCATCGCCTCGGGCCTCGAGGCGGCGAAGGCGTGGCTCGACGCGTGCGCGCCGGACGCGGACCCCGTGGTCCTCGTGCACGACGGAGTCCGTCCGCTCATCGACGAGAGCACGATCTCGCGCTGCATCCGCTCGGTGGCAGAGCACGGCGCCACCGCCACCATCGCGCCCGCCGCGGAGACGGTGATCGTCACGAGCGACGGGCAGGTGGACGAGGTGCTCGACCGCTCGCGCTGCCAGCTCGCGCGCGCCCCTCAGGGCTTTCGCTTCTCGGAGCTCCTCGCGGAGCATCGGCGCGCCCAAGCGGAGGGCCGCACGGACTTCATCGATTGCGTCTCCCTCATGAACCACTACGGCCACGCCATCTCCACCATCGAGGGGCCGCCCGACAACATCAAGATCACGACCCGGCGCGACTTCTTCGCCTTCAAGGGCTACGTGGACTACAAGGAGATGGCGCAGCTATGGGAGATCTAGCCTCCTTCCTGCGCGCACGCGCGCGGGCGATCGCCGAGGAGGCGGCGCTTGGCTGGGAGGCGCTCGATGGCTGCCGGGTGCTCGTCACCGGCGGCACCGGCCTCATCGGCGCCCAGCTTGCCCGCGCGCTCCTCGCGCGAGCGCAGGTGCGCGAGGTCGTGCTCCCCGTGCGCGACGTGGCGCGGGCGCGGGCGCTTTTCGGCGACAGCCCGCGCCTTCGCCTCGAGCCGTGGAAGGCGGGCGAGCCCCTTCCCGCACACGAGCACGTGGACTACGTCGTCCACGGCGCCGCGCCCACCTCGAGCGCGGGCTTTATCAACGAGCCCGTGGAGGTGATCGGCGCGATCGCCTGCGGCACGCGCGCCGTCCTCGAGGCCGCGCGCTCCTGGCGGCCCAAAAAGCTCGTCTTCCTCTCCACGATGGAGGTCTACGGCGAGGCCTTCGGCAGGCTCCGCGAGACGACCTTCGGGCCACTCGACCCGATGCGCGCGCGGAGCAGCTATCCCGAGGCCAAGCGCCTCGCGGAGTGCCTCGTGGCCGCCTACGCGAAGGAGTACGGGGTCGCGGGCTGCGTCCTTCGCCTCGCGCAGACCTTCGGCGAGGGCGTGGCAGCGGACGACGGCCGGGCGTTCGCGGACTTCGGCCGCCACGCACTCGCGGGCGAGGACGTGGTCCTCCTCACGACCGGCGAGAAGAAGAACCCCTACCTCTCCGTGGACGACGCCGTGCGCGCCATCCTCGTCACGCTCGCGAAGGGCGAGCCCGGCCTCGCCTACAACGCGGCGAACGAGGCCACCTACGTGGCGGTCCGCGACCTCGCGCGCGCGGCGATCGACTCGCTCGCGCCCGAGGGGTCCGCGCCCGAGGTCGTCTTCGAGCTCGACGCGCGCGCGGCGGCGGCCTTCCGCCCGCCCTCGGAGCTCGACCTCGACACCTCGCGCCTTCGCTCCCTCGGGTGGCAGCCGACGGAAGGGCTCCCCGAGATGTTTCGCGCGATGGCCGAGAGCTGGGGATTCGCTCGTGGGTGAGCGAGCGCGCCCAAGGGTCCTCGTGCTCATGGCCACCTTCAACGGGGCCGCGGGCGACGGCGCGCACCTGCGCGACCAGATCGATTCGATCCTCGTGCAAGACGGCGTGGACGTCGACCTCCTCATCTCAGACGACGGTTCCACCGATGGCACCGCGGAACTCTGCCGCGCCTACTCGACACTGCTCCCGAACGTCGCCTTCCGGCAAAGCGCCGAGAACCTCGGCGTCGCGCGCAACTTCATGGCCATGGCCTACGACGCGGACCCCGCGGCCCACGACTACTTCGCCTTCGCGGACCAAGACGACCTCTGGCTCGTCGACAAGCTCGAGCGCGCGACGACCCTCCTCGAGGGGGCGGGCCCGCGGGCGCTCTACTACTCGGACGTCACGCACGTGGATGCGAGGAGCGGGGAGATCCTCCCCTCGGATGCCCCGCTCTACGAGGGCCTTGCGCGAAACCTCGGCACGCTCCTCGTCTCCAACTGGGCCGCCGGCTGCACGATGGTCTTCGACTCGGAGCTCCTTCGCCTCCTCCAGGCGCATCCGCAGGCGCGCTTTGCGCGCATCCACGACGCGTGGGTGCACCTCGTGGCGCTCTCTTGCGCAAAGACCGTGCCCGACCTCGCGCATTCCTCCATCGTGCACAGGATCACGGGCGAGAACGCCACCCTCGAGCGCGTGGAGCGGGATTTCGGGCGCCTGAGCGCGAGGCGCCTCTCCTCCGCGCTTCGCCACATCGCGGGCGCGCGCGACCACGCCTTCTCCGCCGCCGCGGAGGCGCTCCTCGAGGGCTACGGGGATCTCATGGCGCCGAGGGATTGCGAGCTCTGCCGCCTCGTGGCGAGCCTTCCCCACTCCGCGCGCTCGCGCCTTCGAGCGCTGACCAACCCGGCCCTCGCGCTTCCCTCCGCCCTCGAGCAGGCGATGCTCAAGGCGCGTATCCTCGGCAACTACCTCTAGCCCGCGCGAAGGGAGCCGAGCAGCCATGCAGCTTTCGCACGACCAGGCGCTCGAGCGCCTCCACGCGACGATCCTCGAGATCCTCGACGCCATCGCCGCCTTCTGCGAGGCGCACGGGATCGAGTGGTTCCTCGATTCCGGCACGACGCTCGGCGCGCTTCGCCACGACGAATTCATCCCCTGGGACGACGACGCGGACGTGGGGATGCTCCGCGGCGAGTGGGAGCGTTTCGTCGAGCTCGCCGCCACCGAGGGCTTCGTGCCGGGCTTTTCCGTGCACACGGCGCGCGACACCAAGGGCTTCGACGGCATCATGGCGAAGGTCTTCAAGGACGGCACGAGGTTCCTCGACCAACGCGCCATCGACGAGGGCTTCGCGCAGGGGATCTTCGTCGACGTCTTCCCCTACGACGCCCTCCTCGCCGATCCCCGCGCCCAGAGGCGCCAGCTCATGGGTGCGCGCCTCTGGACCTACCTCCTCTACCTCGACGGCTCGGGCGACGTGCACGTGCCGCACGCGGGCGCGCTCGGCGCCACGGAGCGCGTGGCCTGCGCGCTCGCGAACCCCGTGGTCCACGCCCTCGTGGGCCACGCGCGCTCGCTCGCAGGATTCGAGCGCTCGATCCCCGCGCCCGGCGACGAGGTGACGGACATCTGCGTGCCGCTCCCCTACGAGCTCCGCCATCCGAAGGACACGCTCGTGCCGGTCTCCTCCCACGAGTTTTGCGGGCGCATGTGGCCCGTGCCGGCGGACCCTGACGCCTACCTCACCGTGAAGTACGGCGACTGGCACAAGCTCCCGCCCGTGGAGGCCCGCAAGAGCCACCTCCCCGTCCTCATCGACTTCGGCGACGGCGACGTCTACGAGGGCTGATCCTTTTCGCGGCAAGGGCCTTCTTCCGGATGATCGTCGGCGGCCTTGGCGGTTGGGGGATTCTTTTCGAAGAGCGCAAGGCCCGAGAATCATCGAGGCCTGCGCGGTGCAGGCCTCGATGCCGGTTTTGCCACGCGAGACGAGGGCTAGCCGAGCGATTCGCGGAGAAGCTCGTTGAAGCGCTTGGGATTGCCGGTGCCCCTTGACGCCTTCATGCACTGGCCGACGAGGTAGCCGATCACCTTCTGATTGCCGTCTCGGTACTGCCGCACCTGGCTGGGACTGGAGGAGATCACCTGCTCCACGACGGGCATGAGCGCGTCGTCGTCTGAGACCTGGCGCATCCCGCGGGCGTCGACGATGGCCTCGGGGGCTTCGTCGGTCTTCGCCATGGCGGCCGCCACCTCGCGCGCCTGCGCGCTCGTGATCGCGTCCTCGGCCACGAGGTCGGCGAGGCCCGCCACCTGCGCGGGCGTGACGCTCGAGGTTGCCGCGCTCTCGCCCGCGGCCCTCCACTGCCCGAGCACCACGTTCAAGAGCACGTTCGCCACGCTCGCGGCGCCCTTCCTCGCGCTTGCCTGGGCCTCCTCGAAGAAGGCGGCGAGCGCGGGATCGCCCGCGAGCGCCTCGGCATCGCTTCGGCGCACGCCGAGCTCGGCCACGAAGCGGTCGCGCTTCGCGTCGGGAAGCTCCGGCAGCTCGGCCCGGCAGCCTTCGATGAAGTCGTCCGAGAGGTCGAAGGGCGCGAGGTCGGGGTCGGGGAAGAGGCGGTAGTCGTCTGCCGTCTCCTTCACGCGCATCACCTGCGTGCGGCGCCGCGCCGGCTCGAAGTGGCGCGTCTCCTGCGCGATCGTGCCGCCGGATTCGAGGACCTCGGCCTGCCGGCAGATCTCGTATTCGAGCCCGTCGTGGAGGCTCTTGAAGGAGTTCAGGTTCTTGAGCTCGGTCTTCGTGCCGAGCGTCGTCTGCCCGCGCCGACGAAGCGACACGTTGCCATCGCAGCGCATGGAGCCGCTCTCGAGCGAGCAGTCCGAGATGCCGATCGCGAGGAAGATGCGACGGAGCTTCTCCATGAAGAGGCGCGCCTCCTCCGGCGTGCGGAGGTCGGGCTCCGTCACGAGCTCGATCAAGGGCGTGCCGCAGCGGTTGTAGTCGATGAGCGATTCCGCCGCGCCGCCGATGCGCCCCTCGGCGCCGCCGATGTGCGTCATCTTCGCCGCGTCCTCCTCCATATGGATGCGGAGGATGCGGATGGGCACCTCGTAGCCGTCCTCGATGCGCGTGAGTTCGCCCTTCCCGGCCGCCTCGTCGAGCGCGAGCGCGCCCGTGCCGCCGTGGGCGTTCATGGCCACGCTCGGCGTGGAGGCGTAGCGCTCGCGCGGCGCGTCCTCGGGAAGCTCCGCCGCCCCCTGCCCGCGCACCTCGAGGTTCAGGTGCCCGTGCATGCAGAAGGCCACCGGCCCCTGCGTGGTCTGGAAGTTCTTCGCCATGTCGGGGTAGAAGTAGTGCTTGCGGTAGAACATCGAGCGCTTCTGGATGGCGCAGCCCGTGGCGAGGCCGGCCTTCACGATGCTTCGGATGGCCTCCTTGTTCGGCACGGGGAGCGCGCCCGGGAGCCCGAGGCAGACGGGGCAGACGTTCGCGTTCGGCTCGTCGTCGTGCGAGAGCTTGCAGCCGCAGAACATCTTCGTCTCGAGCGTGGTGAGCTCGGTGTGCACCTCGAGGCCGATCACGGCCTCCCAATCGCGGAGCACCTCGGCGAGTTTCCTCATGCGAGCTCGCCTCCCTTCCGCGCACACGCCGGCGCCACGGCGCCCTCCGCCTCGAAGGCGCGCTCGATCGCGCGCGCGAAGGTGAGGAGCCGCCGATCCTTGAAGGCCGGGCCCTGGAGCTGCACCGCAAGCGGCATGCCGCTCTCGGGCCCCGGCCCCACGGGCACGGAGATGGAGCCGTTGCCCGCGATGTTGCTCGAGATCGTGAACATGTCGGAGAGGTACATCTCCGTGGGGCTCGAGATCTCGCCGAACTTGAACGCCGTGCGCGGCGCCGACGGGAAGAGCAGCACGTCCGCGCGCTCGAAGGCCGCCGCGTAGGAGCGCGTGATGAGCGTGCGCGCCTGCTGGGCCTTGTAGTAGTAGCGGTCGTAGACGCCGGAGGAGAGCAGGTACGCGCCGAGCATCTGGCGACGCTTGGCCTCGGCGCCGAAGCCCTTCGCGCGGCTCTTCTCGCTCTGCTCGGCGAGCGTGGCGCAGCCAGGCTCCTGATAGCCGTAGCGCACCCCGTCGAAGCGCGCGAGGTTCGAGAAGGCCTCGCAGGGACCGATCACGTAGTACGCGGCGATGGAATCGTCGATGTGCGGGAGCTCCACCTCGATGGTCTGGGCGCCTTGGTCCTCGAGCGCCTTCGCCGCGGCCCGCACCGCGCCGCGCACCTCGCCCGAGATGCCCTCGGCTTCACAGAGCGCGGGCACGAGGCCCACCCTCAGGCCCTCGACGCCGTCCTCGAGGTGCTCGAGGAAGTCGACCGGGCACTCCTGGCTCGTGGAATCCATGGGGTCGGCCCCCGGGCCCACGAGCGCGTTCATGGCCATCGCCACGTCCTCCACGCGACGCCCGAAGGGCCCCACCTGGTCGAGCGAGGAGCCGAACGCGACGATGCCGTAGCGGCTCACGGCGCCGTACGTGGGCTTCAGCCCCACGACCCCGCAAAACGCCGCGGGCTGGCGGATGGAGCCGCCGGTGTCGGAGCCGAGCGAGAGCGTGACCTCGCCCGACGCGACGCTCGCCGCAGATCCTCCCGAGGAACCGCCGGGCACGCGCGCCGTATCCCACGGGTTCGCCGTCTTGCCGAAGTAGCTCGTCTCCGTGGAGGAGCCGAAGGCGAACTCGTCCATGTTCGCCTTGCCCATGGGCAGGCATCCGGCGTCGACCATGCGCTGGACGCATGTGGCCGTGTAGGGCGATTCGTAGTCCTCGAGCATCCTCGAGCCGCAGGTCGTGCGGCTCCCGATGAGGTTCATGTTGTCCTTCACGGAGAGCGGCACGCCCGCGAGCGGCGGCAGCTTCTCGCCCCTCGCGCGCATCTCGTCGAGCTCGCGCGCCCGCTTGAGCGCGAGCTCCTCCGTCACCTGCAGGAGCGCGTGGATCTCGCCGTCGCGCGCGGCGATGGCGTCGAGCGAGGCGCGCGCCACCTCCTCCGCGGAGAACTCCCCCGCGGCCACGCCCCGCGCGATCTCGGCCGCGCTCAGCTCGTCGAAGCAGCTCATGAGAGCCCTCCCGTGCCGAGGATCGACGGCACGCGGAAGAGGCGGCCCTCGGTGGCGTGCGCGTTCTCGAGCGCCGGCTCGAGCTCGAGCCCGGGCCGCACCTCGTCTGCGCGCATCACGTCGGAGAGGTCGCCGATGGGATGGAACGTGGGCTCGACGCCCGCGGGGTCGAAGTCCACGATCGGCTGGAGCATCGCGACGGCGTCGTTCATGTAGGCCGTCATCTCACGCAGTTCCTCGTCATCGAGGCCAATGCGCGCGTACTCGGCGATCGCGCGCACGTCGTATTCGGAAAGCGCCATGGGATTCCCTCCAAGCGAAACAGCTCCGGCCATTGTAGGGAACCAGGTTTACGAGAATGTGACAGCTCGACGCTCAGGAGACGCTGACGTTTTTCGGACTCCCTCTCTCCACCATTGTCGAGGCAAGGACTTTCGGGGTCGGGGACGCACATAGTCTCCGGAGCCCTGCGGGAGCAGCGGTTGGGAGGTGTTTATCCGAGGCCCCCTTAGGACTGGTCCGCCGGAGCCAAAGTCCGTATGCCAGCGTGAGATGTGCACCCTCGGATAGGCACCGGGAAGAGCCGTAGATCGTCCGAGCGGGAGCCGGGCTCCGGGGACTATGTGCGTCCCCGACCCACCAACGTCTCGCAGCGTCAAACAAGATTCCGGTACTGCCCATATCCCTCTTCGTCGAGCTCGGAGAGGGGGATGAAGCGGAGGGCGGCGGAGTTGATGCAATAGCGCACGGTCGTGGGGCTCTCGGGGTCGCCGTCGAAGACGTGGCCGAGGTGCGAATCACCGGCTCGGCTGCGCACCTCCTGGCGGATCATGCCGTGGCTCGTGTCGCGCCTCTCGCGCACGACGTCGGCTTCCACGGGGCGGGCGAAAGCCGGCCACCCGCAGCTCGAGGCGAACTTGTCGCGCGAGGAGAAGAGCGGCTCGCCCGTGACCACGTCCACGTAGAGCCCTGGCTCGTCGAAGTCCCAGAACTCGTTTCGGAAGGGCGGCTCGGTGGCGGCCTCCTGCGTAACCTCGCGCTGCGCGTCGGTGAGGCGCGCGGCGATCACGCTATCGGCCGGTCGCTCGTAGGCGGCGGGATCGATGGTGCCCTTCGCGAGGGCGTCGACGAGCGCGAAGGGGATGTGGCAGTAGCCGCCGGGGTTCTTCTCGAGGTAGTCCTGGTGGTAGTCCTCCGCGGGGAAGAAGTTCTCGAGCGGCTTCAGCTCCACCGCGAAGCGCGGATGCCGGCGACGCTCCACCTCCGCCACGCGCGCCACGATCTCGGCGCTCTCCGCATCGCCCGGCGTCCAGTAGATCCCCGCCTGGTACTGCGTGCCGATGTCGTTTCCCTGGCGGTTCGGGGTCTCGGGGTTGATGGCCGCGAAGAACGCGAAGAGGAGCCGCTCGAGCGAGGTGGCCTCGGGGTCCCAGTCCACCTTCACCGTCTCGCGAAAGCCGGTCCGCCCGCTGCACACGCGCTCGTAGGTGGCATCGAATGCGCCCGTGCCGTTCGCGTAGCCCACCTCGGTGCCCACGACGCCCGGCATGCGGCCCATGAGGTACTCCGTGCCCCAGAAGCACCCGCCCGCGAGATAGATGGTCTTGGTCGTGCCCATGTGCGCCTCCCTGCAATGCCGCGCGGTTTTGCGTCCGAGCGAATTGTTCCCCTTCGCTCGCACATTCAGAAGCAAAGCGACCCTGCGCGAGGGGCGTCCTAGGTTTATCATCAAAGAGCATATATAAGGCGCCGGACATCCCCGCACACGCGGGTCGGCGAGTTCCCGCCCAGGGGCGAAAGGAGTTCCTCTATGGCAGAGATTATTGATGTCTACGGTCGCGAAGTTCTCGACTCGCGCGGCAACCCGACCGTTGAGGTCGAGGTTACACTCGTCGACGGCAACGTCGGCCGTGCCATCGTCCCCTCCGGCGCCTCCACGGGCGACTTCGAGGCCGTTGAGCTTCGCGACGACGATCCCAAGCGCTACGACGGCAAGGGCGTCTCCAAGGCCGTCGAGCACGTGAACAACGAGTGCGCCAACGCCATCGTCGGCCTTGACGCCGCCAACCAGCGCACCGTCGACGCGGCCCTCCTCGCCGCCGACGGCACCGACAACAAGGGCAACCTGGGCGCCAACGCCATCCTCGGCTGCTCCCTCGCCGTCGCCCGCGCCGAGGCCGAGAGCCTGGGTCTCCCGCTCTACAACTACCTCGGTGGCGTGAACGCGCACGTGCTCCCCACCCCGATGATGAACATCCTCAACGGCGGCGTGCACGCCGACAACAACGTGGACTTCCAGGAGTTCATGATCATGCCCGTCGGCGCCCCCTCCTTCACCGAGGCGCTCCGCTGGTGCGCGCAGGTCTACCACACCCTGAAGGGCCTCCTCAAGAGCGACGGCCACTCCACGGGCGTCGGCGACGAGGGTGGCTTCGCCCCCGACCTCAAGACGAACAAGGAGCCGCTCGAGTACATCGTCAAGGCCGTCGAGAAGGCCGGCTTCAAGCCGGGCGAGGACTTCATGATCGCCATGGATCCCGCCACCTCCGAGTGCTACAACAAGGAGACCGGGATGTACGAGCTCAAGGGTGAGGGCCGCACCCTCTCCAACGAGCAGATGATCGAGTACTGGGAGGAGCTCGTGAACGAGTTCCCGATCATCTCCATCGAGGACGCCCTCGACCAGGAGGACTGGGACGGCTGGGTGAAGCTCACCAAGGCCATCGGCGACCGCGTGCAGCTCGTGGGCGACGACCTCTTCGTCACGAACACCAAGCGCCTTGCCAAGGGCATCGAGCTCGGCGCCGCCAACGCCATCCTCATCAAGGTGAACCAGATCGGCTCGCTCACCGAGACCCTCGAGGCCATGGAGCTCGCCACCAAGAACGGCTATGCGTGCATCGTCTCCCACCGCTCCGGCGAGACCGAGGACTCCACCATCGCTGACATCGCCGTGGCCACGAATGCCGGCCAGATCAAGTCCGGCGCGCCCGCCCGCACCGACCGCGTGGCGAAGTACAACCAGCTCCTCCGCATCGAGGACGAGCTCGGCGACGCCTCCACCTACGCCGGCATGGACGCCTTCCGCGTGAAGAGGGCGTAAGTTCCCGATAGTCCGCGAGGACCCATCGCACGACCTCAAGCCCCCGGCCGCGAGACCGGGGGCTTTTCGCTTTGCCACTTCGAGGCAGAACGCCAGAGGCGCCCACTTGGCCCGCACCTGCGGGGCCGAGTGGGCGCTTCTTGCGTAAGGGACTCTGCGAATTCTTAAGGCGTGGAGACGCTACTGGCCGATGGCCTTCACGGCGTACCAGCCGATGTCCTCGTAGTCCCAGCCGAGCTCGTCGAGCTCGTCCTTCTCGGCCTCGGACGTCGTCCAGAGATGGCTTCCCGCGCCGCCGTTGGCCGTCATGTAGGGGTTCCAGAGGCGATAGACCGGCACGTCGCTCGTCTTGGGCGCCCAGAAGGCGATGCCATCGGAAACCCAGCCATTTGCATCGAGGAGCATGAGGCCCTGCGCCTCGGCCGTGGAGGTGGTGAAGAGGTGGTCGCCGTTATAGCGGTTGTAGAGGCGATAGACCGGCATGTACTCGTTGCCCTCGTTGAAGGGATCGTCGGGGTTGTCCGATTCGCCGTACTCGGTGAAGCGCGCGCCCTCGTTCGTCCAGCCGAGGCCGACGAGCGTCTGGACCTCGTCGACGTCGATCGTGAAGAGGTGCTCGCCGCTCCAGCGGTTGTAGAGGCGGATCACCGTGGCGGGCGTGCCGATGAGGTTGATGCGGCCCTGGCCGTTCGGGTTCGCGTAGGCGCTCCCGATCGTGCCGTGAAGGTCGTCTTGGAGGTACGTGACGAGCGCGTCGTAGTCGAGGCCGGCATCGGGGCGAAGGTACGTGCAGTCGGCGAACATCGGGTAGTCGCCGGAGGCGTTGAGCAGGAGCGGGATCGTGGCGAGGGTGTAGGTCTTGCTCGCATCGATTGGCTCGTCGCCCACCATCACGTCGCTCACGCGTCGCGTGACGAGGGGGTCGATCGAATCGAAGCCGCCGTCGGCGTTCTCTTTGACGGGGCTCGGGATCGACACGTCGGCCGTGAAGGTGATGCCCGAAACCTGCAGGAAGGAGCCCATGTTCTCCGTCGCGTCATCCATCGCGGGCGTGAGCTTGTGCACGCTGTACTCAAGCGCGTCGAGGAGGTCCTGGCCGCTCACCTCCACGAGCTGGAGGTTGTTCGCGAAGGAGTTGATGGAGATGAAGTCTTGGTAGGTCATGGAGCCCGGCGCCTTGCCGAAGGTGCCGTTCGCGAGCGGCTCCACCCACGTCTGCGGGGCGCGAATGCCGCCGCCGTTGATGAAGGCCACGTCGGCGTCGAGAAGGGCACGGTAGGCGTCGGCCACGTAGTCGCCGAGGTTCGTCTCGTGCATGCGCGCGGCGTACCACCAGGGCTCGCCATTCTCGTTCGGGCCGTAGACGGAGAGGCCGACCTCGGAGGTTCCCACCTGTTGGCCGAGCTCCGCGTTGACCGCGGCCTGCTTCGCGGCGACCGCGCTCGCCACCGTCGCGTCCTCGGCCACGGGCGCGTCGAGGTCCGCCGCCACGACGACCTCGCTCGTCACGTCCTCGGGGCCGGGCGTGTCGTCGGGCGTGATCGTCATCTTGCCGTAGGCCGCGAACTGCGTGCCGCACTGGGCGACGCTCACCTGCTGGCCGTCTTTATTCGGAAGCGTGGTGTTGTAGACCTGGTGCGTGTGGCCGTCGATCACGCCGTCGATGCCGGTCGTGTTCGCCACGACGGCGGTCGAGGTGTAGCACGCGGGCACCGTCGAGGTGGCGTCCTTGCCGAGGTGCGCGATGGCGATCACGTAGTCCGCGCCGGCCGCCTCCGCGGCGTCCACGCTCTTCTGCACCTGGGCGTAGAGCGCCTGGCCGTCGTCCTCGCCGTAGAAGCTGTAGATGGTGGCCCCGGAGGCGTCCTGGAAGATGCTCGGCGCCTCGGAGGTGAGCGTCGTGGGGGTGGTGATGCCGACGTAGGCGACCGTCACCTCCTGGCCGTCCACTGAGTAGGTCATGAGCGTGTACGGCTCGAAGAGCGCCTCGCCCGTCTGCGTGTTCACCACGTTGCAGGACACGTAGGGGTAGCTCGCCATCTTCGCGAGCTCCTGGAGGCGCGGGATGCCGTAGTCGAACTCGTGGTTGCCGGGCACGGCGACGTCGTAGGCCGCGGCGTTCATGAGATCCACGAGGTCGGCGCCGGTGGAGATCGTGCCGATGGGCTGGCCCTGGATGGCGTCGCCCGCGTCCACGAGCGTGACGTTGTCCTCGCCGAAAAGGGCCTCGGCGTCCGTGGCCGCCTGCGCGATGCCCGCGTAGCCGATGGCGCTCGCGCTGGTGGCGAGGCCCCCGCAGTGGACGTCGTTCGAGTGGATGATGGCGATGCCCGAGTTCGGCTCATCGGCGCGCGCAACGACGGGCGCGAGGCCCACGAGGAGCGCGGCGAAGAGCGCCGCGAGCACGAAGGGATGACGGTGGCGATTCATACACATACCTGCGCTTCCCACGTAATTCTCTTAAAGCCGCCCCAGAGGGCGGCGAAGCCCTCCTACGATACCGCCGAACCCCGACGAGAATTGCGCACATTCGCGACCGTCTCGCCCATGGCGCGAGAGTCCGCATCCATGCTTATAAAGGGAGGGATCCACCCATAGATCCTTGTCGCAACAAACGGAGAGCCAAAAGACGAGCAAAAGGCCAGCGAGGCGCTCTGTGGTGCCCCAGAGTGGCGCAGCGTCGGCTACGCGAAGGCGAAGCCTGAAGCGAGCACGAGTAAGCCCACCAGCACGCCCACGCCGAAGAGGGTGGCGGTGATGGCGAGGTTCTGGCCCGCGTGGCGGTTCGCGCGGAAGAGCACGAGGAGGGCCACGCCGGTGCCCGAGAGGAGGCCCGCGATGAGGGCGCTCGAGGCGAGCGTGCCCTCGAGGAAGAGCTCGGAGATGATCACGGATCCGCCGCAGTTGGGGATGAGGCCCACGAGCGCGGCGACGAAGATCGCCGAGACGGGGTTTTGCGCGAAGAAGGCGGCGATCACGTCGTGGCCCACCGCCTCGAGCACGAGGTCGATGCCCCAGGTGACGAGGAAGATGAAGATCGTCACCTTCACCGTGTGGTAGAGCGCCGAAGTCACGATCACCCGAAGCGCCGAGCCGTGGCCGTGCGCGTGGTCGTGCGAATGCGCGTGGTCGTGCCCATGCGCCGACGCGTGGTCGTGCGCGGGCGCCCCGTCCTCGCGCTCTTCGTAGCAGCGCGCCTCGCACTCCCCCTCCTCGCAGTCCGCGCAATGGCAGCCCTCGCGCTCGCAGAAATCGCGGATCGCGGGCTTCTCCGGATGCCCGAACCACACGCGCACCGCGAGGTCCACGAGAAAGCCCGCCGCCACCGCCACCACGACCTTCACGAGGAAGATCTCGCCGATGAGCGAGACGGGCGCCCCCTGCGCCACGAAGACCGGGAGCATCTCGTCGGAGGTGGAGAGCATGACGGCGAGGAGGGTGCCCACCGTGACCACGCGCACCGAGTAGAGCGTGGCCGCCATGGCCGAGAAGCCGCACTGCGGCACGATCCCGAGGAGGGCGCCCACGAAGGGGCCCGCCACGCCGGCGCGCCGGATGAGGCGCTCGGAGGCCCCGAGGCCGGCGTGCTCGATCGCCTCCATGACGAGGTAGGTGGCGAAGAGGAAGGGAACGAGCGCGACGGTGTCGAGCACCGCGTCCCATAGGCCCTCGAGGAAGGCTCCCATCACGCGCGCTCCCATGGCTCGAGGAGCCCCGGCTCGTAGCGCACTACTTGGAAGGTGAGGCCCTTGGCGGGCGCCGTGGGGCCGGCGGCGCGCCGATCGCGCGCGGCGAGCACCTCGGCAAGCCACTCCGGCTCGCGTGCGCCCTCGCCTATGAGCGCGAGCGACCCCACGATCGTGCGCACCATCGTGTGGAGGAACGAGCTCGCCGCGATGTCGATGGTGATCACGCGCTCACCCATCTCGTGCCGGCGCTGCACGCGCACCGCGTGCACGTTTCGCATCGTGGGCTTTCCCTCGGCCGAGGAGGCGCGGCAAAAGCTCTTGAAGTCCCGCTCGCCGAGGAGCGCGGGCGCCGCGGCGGCCATCGCCTCCACGTCGAGCGACTGCGGATGCCACCAGGCGAAGTCGTAGAGGAGCGCGGGCGACGCGCCCTCGCAGATGCGATAGCGGTAGCGTCGCTCGCGCGCGTCGAAGCGCGCGGAGAAGCCGGACGGCGCCGCGCGCACCTCGCGCACCGCGAGGTCATCGGACGTGAGGGCGCCGAGCGCCACGAGGATGCGATGCGCGGAGAGGCCCTCGCGCTCCTCGGAGGTCACGGGCACGCTCACCACCTGCCCGATGGCGTGCACGCCGGCATCGGTGCGCCCCGCGCACGTGAGCGAGACCGGGCGGCGAAGGAACGTCTCGAGCGCGCGCCTGAGCTCGCCCGCCACGGTGCGCTGGCCCTCTTGCTCGGCAAAGCCCGAGAAGCCCGCGCCGCGGTAGCCGAGCGTGAGCACGAGCGTGGCGTCGAGCGTCTCGCGCGCTATGTTCCGCACCTCATCCATCGCATCCACGATACCCCTCTGCCATGCGCCTCCCGAATGGGAAAGCCGCCCCATGGCGCGTGCCACGGGGCGGCCTTGCGTGCTCGGAATGCGGAGAGGGCTACTCCTCGGGCTCCGCGGCGGCGTCGGTCACGGCACCGGTGGCGTCGGCCACGTCCTCGGGGATGGCGGCGACGTCGCCTTCGGCCATCTCCTCGGCGGCCTCGGCCTCGGCCTCCTCGACCTTCTCCGGCTCCTTCACCGAACCCACCTTCGTGGGCACGGTCGGGCTCATGGCATCGGCCTTGGGCATCACGGGGTCGGTCACGATCTCGATGAGCGCGACCTCGGCGTTATCTCCCTTGCGGGGGCCGAGCTTCATGATGCGCGTGTAGCCGCCATCGCGTCCGTCCCAGAGGCCCTGCTTGGCCTTCTCGAACGTCTCGCGCACGAGCTCCTTGTCGCCCACCTCGGCGATGGCGAGACGGCGCGCGTGGAGGTCGCCGCGCTTGGCCCAGGTGATCACGCGGTCCACGTCGCCGCGGATGGCCTTGGCGCGCGGGAGGGTGGTCTTGATGCGGTCGTGCTCGAGGATCGAGCGCAGGAGGTTGCGCTTCATGGCGCGCGTGTGCGACGGGCTCGATCCCAGCTTCATACCGTGGTTCTTGGCGTGTCTCATAGTGTGCTACTCCTTGAGGGAAAGGCCCATCGATTCGAGCTTGTCCTTGACTTCCTCCACCGACTTGACCCCGAAGTTGCGGATGTTCATGAGGTCGTTCTCGGAGAGGTCCACCAGTTGGCGCACGTAGTCGATGTTCGCGCGCTTCAGGCAGTTGTAGGAGCGCTGGGAGAGGTCCAGCGCCTCGATGGGCCTATCGAGGTCCGTCGATTCCTCCGTGGTGCCCGTGGTGAAGATGGAGGAATCAACCTCCACCTCCGGCTCCTCGGAGAGGTCCATGAAGGCCTTCATGTGCTGGTCGATGATGTTGGCGCTCTCCACCACGGCCTCCTCCGGCGTGATGGCGCCGTTGGTCTCCACCTCGAGCACGAGGCGGTCGTAGTCGGTGCGCTGGCCCACTCGGCAGGGCTCCACGTACTTCGCGCAGCGACGCACGGGGCTGTAGAGCGAATCGACGCGGATGAGGCCGATGGGGTCGCCATCCTGCTCGTTGTCCTCGCCGCTCACATAGCCGCGACCGGTGGAGATGGAGAGCGTCATGGCGAGGTGCGCGCCCTCGCCGAGGTGGCAGAGCACGAGCTCGGGGTTCACGAGCTCGAAGCCGGCCGGGAGGTCGAGATCGGCGGCGGTGAGGGTCATGGGGCCGTCGGCCACCACGGAAGCCTCGCCCACCTCGATGGAGCTCACGGCCTTGAAGACGAGTTTCTTCACGTTCAAGACGATGTCGGTGACGTCCTCGTAGACGCCCTCCACCACGGAGAACTCGTGCTGGACGCCTTCGATCTGGATGGCGTCGACCGCCACGCCCGCAAGCGAGGAGAGCAGCACTCGGCGCATGGAGTTGCCGAGCGTGTCGCCGTAGCCGCGCTCGAGGGGCTCGACGGAGATGCGGGCGATGGTGGGAGTGACTTCCTTCACCGACACGCGGGGTCGAATGAATTCGGACATGGGCAACCTTCCCGTCTCGACCGGTTACTTCGAGTAGAGCTCGACGATGAGCTGCGCGTCGATATCGAGGTCAATCTGGTCGCGTACGGGAATCTGGAGCACCTGCCCCGAGAGCTTCTCGATGTCCACCTCGAGCCATGCGGGGACGGCCATCGACTGCGAGGCGATGATGGCCTCCTTGATGGGCAGAAGGTCGCGGTACTTCTCCGCGACGGCCACCACGTCACCGGCCTTCACGCGAAAAGACGGAATGTCGACGCGCTTGCCGTTCACGGTGATGTGGCCGTGGCGCACGGTCTGGCGCGCCTCCTTGCGGGTGCGCGCGAAGCCGAGGCGGAAGACCACGTTGTCGAGGCGGGTCTCGAGGATCGACATCAGGATGTCGCCCGTGATGCCCTCGTACTTCAGGGCGAGGTCGTAGTAGCTGCGGAACTGCTTCTCGAGCACGCCGTAGATGAACTTCGCCTTCTGCTTCTCGCGAAGCTGGCGGCCGTACTCGGATTCCTGGCGGCGCTGGCGGCGGGAGGGCTGGCGGTTGGACTGCTTGTTGTAGCCCATGACCTGCGGCTCGATGCCCAGCTGGCGGCAGCGTTTAAGGACGGGCGTCCTATCAATTGCCATGGGGATCTCCTTGGGATGCTAGACGCGACGACGCTTGCACGGACGGCAACCGTTGTGCGCGATGGGGGTCTTGTCCTGGACGCTCGACACCTCGAGGCCGGCGGCCTGCAGCGAGCGAATGGCCGTCTCGCGGCCGGACCCTGGCCCGCGCACGAAGACGGCGACCTTCTTCATCCCGTGCTCCATGGCGGTGCGGGCGCAGGCCTCAGCGGCCATCTGCGCCGCGAACGGGGTCGACTTGCGCGAGCCCTTGAAGCCCACGGTGCCCGCCGACTGCCAGGCGATGACGTTTCCCTGGGGGTCGGTGATGGAGATGATCGTGTTGTTGAACGAGCTCTTGATGTGGGCCTGGCCCACGACGATGTTCTTGCGGTCGGCGCGGCGGATGCGCGTCTGCTGCGTACGCTTGCGTGATGGCATGGGCTAGCCCCTCTTCTTCGCGCCGATTTGACGCCTCTTGCCCTTGCGGGTGCGGGCGTTGGTGTGGGTGCGCTGGCCGCGCACGGGGAGCCCGCGACGATGGCGCAGGCCGCGATAGCACCCGATGGCCATGAGGCGATCGATGTTGGTGCGGGTGTCGCGGCGAAGGTCGCCCTCGACGGTGAGGTTCTGATCGATGTAATCGCGGATGCGGCTGGTCTCGTCCTCGGTGAGGGCGCTGACCTTGGTGGCAGGATCGACGCCGGTGGCCTCGCAGATCTTGGAGGCGGTCGTGCGTCCGATGCCGAAGATGTAGGTGAGGCCGATGTCGACGCGCTTCTCGCGTGGCAGGTCTACGCCGGAGATACGTGGCACTTTACGAGGCTCCTCTCTAGCCTTGGCGCTGCTTGTGGCGCGGGTTCTCGCAAATGACATAGACCCTGCCGTGACGGCGAATGATCTTGCATTTGTCGCACATCTTCTTGACCGAAGGGCGAACCTTCATGGTGTGCTCCTTAGAAAACCGTGGCTTCGCTTGCTATGAAAACGCCCAGCCGCAGGCGTGGATGGTCGTGCTCGGATGGAACGGGCAGTGCTGGTGGTGCGGGGAGTGCGGTGCGCGCTACTTGTAGCGATACGTGATGCGTCCGCGGGTGAGGTCGTAGGGCGATATCTCCACGACCACGCGATCGCCCGGGAGGATGCGGATGTAGTTCATGCGGATCTTCCCGGAGATGGTGCAGAGAATCGTGCGGCCGTTCTCCAGCTCGACGTTGAACATGGCGTTGGGGAGCGGTTCCCTCACCGTACCCTCGAGCTCGATGGCGTCCTGCTTGCTCACGAAACCCCTTTCAAGCGTCCAGCGCGCAATCCTCTATGCTAGTGGTTGCGCGTCCTTTTTGCCATGGCGAGCGC
This sequence comes from uncultured Atopobiaceae bacterium, assembly GCA_947625235.1. GTDB lineage: Bacteria > Actinomycetota > Coriobacteriia > Coriobacteriales > Atopobiaceae > CANRLS01. The sequence continues at coordinate 23,712 of CANQNP010000005.1, forward strand.
GAAGGACCCAGAAGGGCTCCTCATGCGGGCACGCCGCCTTCCATGGCGCACCACGGTCCCTCGTCATCGGTGGTGAGGATGACGGGGCCATCGTTCGTGATGGCGATCGTGTTCTCGTAGTGAGCCGCGCACGAGCGGTCTTTCGTGACCACCGTCCAGCGGTTCGGCATCGTCTCGTTCTTCGGGCTGCCGCGCGTGATCATCGGCTCGATGGCGATGACCATGCCCGCCTGGAGGCGCGTGCCGCGGCCGCGGCGCCCGTAGTTCGGCACGTTTGGCTCCTCGTGCATCACGTGGCCCACGCCGTGGCCTACGTACTCGCGCACGATTCCGAAGCCGTGGCGCTCGGCGTACTCCTGCACGGCGGCGCCGAGGTCGCCGAGGTGGTTGCCGGGCACCGCGAGGTCGATCGCGCGCTTCAGGCAATCGCGCGTCACCTCGCAGAGCTCGCGATCCACGGGATCGGGCTCTCCGCAGTAGAACGTCCAGGCGTTGTCGCCCACCCAACCGTCAACCACGGCGCCGGTGTCGATGGAGACGATGTCACCCTCCTTGAGGACGGTCTCGGTGGAGGGGATGCCGTGGACGATCTGCGCGTTCACGGACGAGCAGATGGAGGCCGGGAAGCCGCCGTAGCCCTTGAAGGCGGGGGTGCCGCCGTGGAGGCGGATGATCTGCTCGGCGATGCGGTCGAGCTCGGCCGTCGTCACCCCGGGGCGGATATGCGCGCCCACCCGCCGAAGCGCCATCTTGGAGAGCGCTCCCGCGGGCTTCATCGCCTCGATTTCCTCTGGGGTCTTCAGGCGGATCAAAGGCCCAAACGCTCCTTCACCTCGGCATAGACGGCGTCGGGATCGCGATCCCCGTCCACCTTCACGAGCAGGCCCTCGTCCTCGTAGTAGCCGAGGAGGGGTTCAGTGGCCTTCGCGTAGACGTCGAGGCGGTTCTTGATGGTCTCGGGCTTGTCGTCGTCGCGCTGGTACATCTCGCCACCGCAGCGCGGGCACACGGCGTCGGCGGAGGTGCCGGTGTAGCCGCAGTTCCTGCAGACGCGGCGGTTCGAGAGGCGCTCGATGATCACCTCCGGCTCCACGTCCACGAGGAGCGCGGCGTCGATCTTCACGCCGAGCTCGGGGAGCGCGGCGTCGAGGGCGCGCGCCTGGTCGAGGTTGCGCGGGAAGCCGTCGAGGATGAAGCCCTTCTTGGCGTCGGGCTCGGCGAGGCGCTCCTTCACGAGGCCGATCACGAGCTCGTCGGGCACGAGCGCGCCCTTGTCCATGTAGCCCTTGGCCTCCACGCCGAGCGGCGTGGCGTTCTTCACCGCCGCGCGCAGGAGGTCGCCCGTGGAAATGTGGGCGAAGCCGAACTCCTCGACGAGCTTCTGGGCCTGGGTGCCCTTGCCGGCTCCCGGGGCTCCGAGCAAGACGATGTTCATGGGCGCTCCCTTCGAGCGAAGCCGGTGCGGGCGGGGCTAGCGGATGAAGAGCCCGTCGTAGTCGTGGGTCTTCAGCTGGCTCTCGATCTGCGTGAGGGTGTCGAGGGCGACGCCCACCATGATGAGGATCGAGGTGCCACCGAACGCCTGGATGAGGGCGTTGTTGGTGAAGGTGAAGAGGATCGAGGGCACCACGGCGATGAGCGCGAGGAAGAGCGCGCCTGGCAGCGTGATGTGGCTCAGCGTGTTGCGGATGTAGCGCGCGGTGGCGGAGCCCGGGCGCACGCCGGGGATGAAGCCGCCCTGGCGCCTCAGCTGGTCGGCCGTCTCATCGGGGTTGAAGACGATCGTCGTGTAGAAGTACGCGAAGACGACGATGAGCACCACCGTGAGGATCCAGTTGATCCAGCCGTTGGAGATGGCGTTCGCCGTGGCCTGGATCCACCCCACCGTGGGGAAGAAGACCGCGATTTGCGCCGGGAAGTAGAGGATGGCGGACGCGAAGATGATGGGGATCACGCCCGCGGTGTTCACCTTGATCGGGAGGTAGGTGGACTGGCCGCCCATCACGCGACGTCCCACCACGCGCTTGGCGTATTGGATGGGGATCCTGCGCTGGCCGCGCTCGATGTAGATGATGAGCGGGATGATGACGATCGTGATGAGCAGCACCGCGATGGTCATGATGATGCCCGTCACGTCGCTTCCGAGCGAGGAGAGGATCGACGTCGGCAGGCCGCTCATGATGTTGCAGAAGATGATGAGGCTCATGCCGTTGCCGATGCCGTACTGCGTGATGACCTCGCCGAGCCACATGATGATGATCGCGCCCGCGAGCATCGTCACGACGACGATCGTCGAGGTGAGCCAGAGCGGCGCGTCGATGGCCGTGAAGTCGATGCCGTAGGCGTCGCTCTGGAAGAGGAAGAGGTAGCCCACGGAGTTCAGCAGCGCGAGGCCCACGGTGAGGTAGCGCGTGTACTGCGTGATCTTGCGCTGGCCCGCTTCGCCCTCCTTGGAGAGCGCTTGGAGCGACGGCACCACGCTCTGGAGCATCTGGATGATGATCTGCGAGGTGATGTAGGGCATGATGCCGAGGCTGAACACCGACATGCGCGCGAGCGCGCCGCCCGAGAAGAGGTTCAGGAGGGCGAGCGCGCTTTGGTCGGAGAGCGCCGTCTGGAATTGGTTCAGCATCCCCTCGAAGGGGATGCCGGGGATCGGCACGTAGGCGCCCACGCGATAGAGCAGCAGGATCGCGAGCGTGATCGCGATCTTCTTGCGCACATCGTGGACTTTGAGCGCCCGGCTGACGGTTTCAAACACTACGCAACCTTCCCGCCGGCGGCCTCGATCTTGCCCTTGGCCGCGGCCGAGACCTTGGCCACGTCGACGGTGAGCGTCTTCGTGAGCTCGCCGTCGCCGAGGACCTTCACGAGTGTGTTCTCATGCTTGATGACGCCCTTGGCCACAAGCGCGGCGTTGTCCACGGTGTCGCCGGCCTCGAAGAGGCCCTCGAGGCGTCCCACGTTCACCGGCGCGTACTCCACGCGATTGCGGTTGGTGAAGCCGGGGAGCTTGGGGAGGCGCATCGCGAGGGGCATCTGCCCGCCCTCGAAGCCCGAACCCTTGCCGCCGCCGGAGCGCGAGAGCTGGCCCTTGTAGCCGCGTCCCGCCGTGGTGCCCTGGCCTGAGGAGTTGCCGCGGCCGAGGCGCTTGCGGTTCTTGGTGGCGCCCTTGGCGGGCGCGAGGTCGTGAAGCTGCATGATGGGCTAAACCTCCTCGACCTTCACGAGATGCTTGACCTTGAAGAGCATGCCGCGGACGCTCGGGTTATCCGGCTTTTCCACGACGTCGCCCGTGTGGTGCAGGCCGAGCGCGTGCACGGTGGCGCGCTGGTCCTTCTTCACGGAGGCCTGCGCGCTCTTCACGAGCGTGATCTTGAGGGTGGAGGCCATGGGTTAGTCCTCCTTCTTCGAGCCGAACATGTGGCCCACGGTGATGCCGCGGCGCTCGGCGGTCTGCTCGGGGCTCTGGAGCTCCTTCAGGCCCTCTGCGGCGGCCTTGATGATGTTGAGCGCGTTGTTCGTGCCGAGGGACTTCGAGAGCACGTTGCGAATGCCGGCGAGCTCGAAGAGCGGGCGCACCGGACCGCCGGCGATGACGCCGGTGCCCTCGATGGCCGGCTTGATGAGCACGCGGCCGGCGCCGAAGCGACCCTCCACCGCGTGCGGGATCGAGCCGCCCTCGGTGAGGGGGATCTCGAACATGTTCTTCTTGGCGTCCTCGACGGCCTTGGAGATGGCCAGCGGCACCTCGGCGGACTTGCCCATGCCGAGGCCCACCTTGCCCTTCCCGTCGCCGACCACGACGAGCGCGGCGAGCGAGAAGCGGCGGCCGCCCTTGACGACCTTGGACACCCTGTGGATGAAGACGACGCGCTCCTGGAGCTCGGAAGCTTCGCGCGGACGTCGAGTGCGTGGCATCTTGCTACCTCCTAGAACTCCAGGCCCGCCTCGCGGGCACCCTCGGCCAAAGCCTGCACGCGGCCATGGTAGATGCGGCCACCACGGTCGAAGCGCACCTGCTTCACCCCGGCGGCGACGGCGCGCTCGCCCACCATCTTGCCCACGAGCTTGGCGGCGTCCTTGTTCGAGCCGATCTTGCCCGTGGCGCGGAACTCGGGATCGAGCGTGGAGCCGGCGCAGATGGTGTGCGCGTCGACGTCGTCGATCACCTGAGCGTAGATGTGCTTGTTCGTGCGCGTGACGGCAAGGCGCGGACGATCGGGGGTGCCCCGAAGCTGGTCCTTGCCGCGACGATGGCGGTGCTTGAGGCCCTGGTGCTTTGCCTTCATCTTGTTCATGGGCTTGTTCAGTCTCCTTCGGAAAGCGGATGACGTGCGGGCGTGCCGCGCGCTACTTGGCGGCCTTGCCGAGCTTGCGGCGCACGTGTTCGTTCTCGTAGCGGATGCCCTTGCCCTTATAGGGCTCGGGGGGCCGCTTGGCGCGGATATCGGCCGCCACCTGGCCCACACGCTCCTTGGAGATGCCCTTCACGGAGATGTGGGTGTTGTCGGGCACCTCGAAGGAGATGCCGTCGCCCGCCGCGATCTTCACGGGGTGCGAGTAGCCGAGCGCGAGCTCGAGGTCGCGGCCCTTCAGCGTGGCGCGGTAGCCCACGCCCACGAGCTGGAGCTTCTTCTCGAACCCCTCGGAGACGCCGACGACCATGTTGTGCACGAGGGTGCGCGTGAGGCCGTGCTGCGCGTTGGCCTCGGAGCTCTCGTCCACGGGAGCGACGACGAGCGTCTCCCCCTCCTCGGCAATCTTCACGAGCGGCGAGAAGGTGCGCGTGAGCTCGCCCTTGGGACCCTTCACGGTGAGGGTCTGCCCGTCGATGGTGCACGTGACCCCGTTGGGGATCTCGACGGGGATCTTTCCGATGCGCGACATCCGCTTATCCTTTCGCTTCTTCTCTTACCAAACGTAGGCGATTACCTCGCCGCCCACGCCGGCGGCGCGGGCGTCGCGATCGCACATCATGCCCTTTGACGTGGAGACCACGGCCGTGCCGAGGCCGCCGAGGACGCGCGGCAGGTCGTCGACGGAGCTGTAGATGCGCAGCCCCGGCTTCGAGATGCGACGCAGCCCGCGGATGACGCGCGTCTTCTTCGGGCCGTACTTCAGGGTGATGGTGAGGGTCTTCTGGGGCTCGGTGTCCTCGACGACGTAGGACTCGATGTAGCCCTCCTCCTCGAGAACCCGGGCGATCTCAGCCAACACCTTAGAAGACGGCATGGACACGGTGTCCTTGTGGGCCGTCCCGGCGTTGCGGATGCGGGTGAGCATGTCGGCGATGGGGTCTGTGACGTTCATCCTCGAACTCCTTGGGTGACGATGGCCTGCGCGCCCGAACGGGCGGGCGCGGGCACAGCGCGCGGTCTCCTACCAGCTGGCCTTACGAACGCCGGGCAGCTCGCCGGCGAGCGCGAGCTCGCGCAGGCACACGCGGCAGAGGCCGAACTTGCGGTAGACCGAATGCGGCCTGCCGCACCTCTGGCAACGCCTGACCTCTCGGCAGCTGTACTTCGGGGTGCGTTGGGACTTGACGATCATCGACGTCTTGGCCACGGGGAAAGTCCTTTCGTGCGAGAGGGGGGGCGCCTTACGCGGCGTCGCGCTGGAATGGGAAGCCGAAGCCGTCGAGGAGCGCCTTGCCCTCCTCGTCGGTGGCGGCGGTGGTGACGATGGTGATATCCATGCCGCGCGTGCGATCCACCTTGTCGAAGTCGATCTCGGGGAAGATCGTCTGCTCGGTGACGCCCATGGAGAAGTTGCCGCGCCCGTCGAAGCTCTTCGGGCTGATGCCGCGGAAGTCGCGGATGCGCGGGATGGCCACGGCGATGAGGCGATCGAGGAAGTCCCACATGCGATCGCCGCGGAGCGTGACCTTCGCGCCGATCCTCATGCCCGCGCGGAGCTTGAAGCTCGCGATGGACTTCTTCGCCTTGGTGACGAGCGGCTGCTGGCCGCAGATGGTGCGGAGGTCGGCGACGGCGCCGTCAATGGCCTTCGAATCCACCGCCGCTTCGCCCACGCCCATGTTCACCACGATCTTCTCGATCTTGGGGACCATCATGGGGTTCGTGTAGTTGAAGCGCTCCTGGAGCTGGCCCCTCACCGTGTCGGCGTAGAGGGTCTTCAGGCGCGGGACGTAGGCCTCGGCCTTGGCGTCAGCGGGAGCCGCTTGCTTCTTGGCATCCTTGGTGGCCATGGTTTCCTTCCTTTAGCGAGGTTTGGTGCGCGGGGTTTCCGATCTCGCGCCCTTCGGGGGCTGCCCCGAAGGCCTCATGCTCGCGCGGCTCCTAGAAATGGGCGCCGCACTTCTTGCAGACGCGGACCTTCTTGCCGTTCTCCACGACATGGCCCACGCGGGTCTTCTCAGAGCACTTCGGGCACACGAGCATCACGGTGGACGCGTCGACGGTGCCCTCGCGGTCGACGATGCCGCCGGGGTTGTTCGGACCCTGGGCGCGCTGGTGCTTCTTCACCATCGCGACGCCCTCGACCGTGACCCTGCCGGTGGCGGGATGGACGCGACGCACCTCGCCGCGGACCCCGCGATCCTTGCCAGAGAGCACCTCGACGGTGTCGCCCTTCTTCACATGCAGGCTGTTCATCATTCTCCTAGAGGGTCTCGGGGGCCAGGGAGACGATCTTCATGTAGCGGCGATCGCGCAGCTCGCGCGCCACCGGACCGAAGATGCGGGTCCCGACCGGGCCACCGTCCTTGTCGATGAGGACGCAGGCGTTCTGGTCGAAGCGGATGAAGGAGCCGTCCTTGCGGCGGAGCGCCTTCTTCGTGCGCACCACGACGCAGCGCACGACGTCGCCCTTCTTCACGTTGCCGCCGGGCGTGGCCTCCTGCACCGCGCAGACGATGACGTCTGCGATGCCGGCGTAGCGACGCTTGGAGCCACCGAGCACCTTGATGCACCTCACCTTGCGTGCGCCGGAGTTGTCGGCGACGGTGAGCATCGTCTGCATTTGGATCATGGGTTCCTCCGATAGGTCTTGATCGCTTGGCGAGCGGGGCGGCGCCCTACTCGGCCTTCTCCACCACGTCGACGAGGCGCCAGCGCTTGGTCTTGGAGAGCGGACGCGTCTCCATCACGCGCACGGTGTCGCCGAGCGCGGCCTCGCCCTTCTCGTCGTGGACGTGGAGCTTCTTCGAGCGGTTCATCATCTTCTTGTACTTGGGATGCGGGATCCGCTCGTTGATGGTGACGGTGATGGTCTTCTCACCGGCGAGCGAGGTCACCTGCCCCTGGCGCACCTTACGGCGGTTGCGAGCTTCGGTTTCAGGCATGGACACTCCCCTACTTGGACGCGTTGGCCGCGGCGAGCTCACGGGCGCGGATCTCGGTTTGGATGCGGGCGATATCGCGCTTCACGGTGGTCACGCGCGCCGTGTTGTCGAGGCGGCTCGTGGCCATCTGGAAGCGGAGGTTGAAGAGCTCCACGCGACCGTCCTCGAGCTTCTGGGCGAGCTCGGCGTCGGAGAGGGCCCTCACTTCTTGAGGCTTCATACGCAAATCCCCCTTACACCGCGTCCGTGCGAGAGACGATCTTGGTCTTGATGGGCAGCTTGTGCTGGGCGAGGCGCAGGGCCTCCTTGGCCACGTCCTCGGGAACGCCGTCGATCTCGAACATGATGCGCCCGGGCTTCACCACGGCCACCCACTCCTCGGGGTTGCCCTTGCCGGAGCCCATGCGGGTCTCGGCCGGCTTCTTGGTGATGGGCTTGTCGGGGAAGATGTTGATCCACACCTTGCCGCCACGGCGCATGCGACGGGTCATGGCGATACGGGCCGCCTCGATCTGGCGGTTCGTGATCCAGTGGCGCTCCTCGGCGCGGATGCCCCAAGAGCCGAAGTTGAGCGTGGTGCCGCCCTTGGCCTTGCCCTTCATGGAGCCGCGCTGGACCTTGCGGTGGAGTACGCGCTTGGGTGCGAGCATTTAGCGACCCCTCCTCTCCATGCGACGCCTCGGACGGGCCGTGGTGCCCTCGAGCGCCGGGTTCCTAAACACCTGGCCGGGAAGCTGCTCGCCGAGGTAGATCCACGTCTTCACCCCGCAGGAGCCCATGATGGTGCGGGCCGTGGAGGTGGCGAAGTCGATCTTCGCGCGGAGGGTCTGCAGCGGCACGCGGCCGTCGCGGTACCACTCGCGCCTGCCCATCTCGGCACCTCCGAGGCGGCCGGAGCACTGGATGCGGATGCCCTTGGCGCCGGCGTTCGAGGCGTTCTGCACGGCCTTGCGCATGGCGCGACGGAAGGCGATGCGCTGCTCGAGCTGCTCGGCGATGGACTGGCTCACGAGCTGCGCGTCGAGTTCGGGGCGCTTGATCTCCACGACGTCCACGTGGACCGAGCCCTTGGGCGCGCCGGTGAGGGCCTCGAGCTCCTCGCGAAGCTCGTTGATGTCCTTGCCCTTCTTGCCGATGACGATGCCCGGGCGGCCGGAGAAGATGGTCACCTTGATGTCCTGGCCGGCGCGCTCGATCTCCACGTGCGAGAGCGCGGCGCGGGCGAGCTTCTTCTTCAGGAAGTTGCGGATCTTGATGTCGCCACCGACGTTGGCGGCGTAGTCCTTATCGGCGTACCAGCGAGAACGCCAGTCCTCGGTGACGCCGAGGCGAAAGCCGGTGGGAGAGACCTTCTGGCCCATGGCGCTACGCCTCCCTTCTCGGAGCGACGGTGACGGTGATGTGGCTCGTGCGCTTGTTGATGCGCGACGCGGAGCCCTTGGCCCTCGGGCGGATGCGCTTCAAGGTGGGGCCCTCGTCCACATAGGTCTCGAAGACGTAGAGCTCGTCTTCGCGGATGCCGTTGTTCTCGTAGGCGTTCGCCACGGCGGAGCGCAGGACCTTCTCCACGTCGGTGGCCACGGCCTTCGGGCTGAAGTGCAGAAGGTCGAAGGCGTCGGTCACGCTCTTCTTGCGGATCTGGTCCACCACGAGGCGCGCCTTGCGCGGGGCCACGCGCACATACTTGGCCGTCGCGGAGACGTGGTTTTTGTTGGTGTCGGTCTTGACCATGTTTTGCGGTCTCCTTAGCGCGCTTAGGACTTATGTCCGCGGAAGGTGCGGGTGGGAGCGAACTCGCCGAGCTTGTGGCCCACCATGGATTCGGTGACGTAGACGGGCACATGGCGGCGACCGTCGTGGACGGCGATGGTGTGGCCCACCATGTCGGGGAAGATCGTCGAGGCCCGAGACCACGTCTTGATGACGTCGTGGGTGCCGGCCTCGTTCTGGGCGATCACGCGCTCGAGGAGACGGGTCTCCACGTACGGTCCCTTTTTCAGGCTTCTACTCATGGGATTCGCTCCTTTGGCGCTACTTCGTGCGGCGACGACGGATGATGAGCGCGTTGCTCTGCTTCTTGGGGTCGCGGGTCTTCTTGCCCTTGGAGGGCTTGCCCCACGGAGACACGGACGGACGGCCCGAGGTGTGGTTCTTGCCCTCGCCGCCGCCATGCGGGTGGTCGACCGGGTTCATGACGGTGCCGCGCACGTGCGGGCGACGACCCTTCCAGCGGTTGCGGCCGGCCTTGCCGATCTTGATGTTGCCGTGGTCGGCGTTGCCCACCTCGCCCACCGTCGCACGGCAGGTGAGAAGGACGCGGCGCATCTCGGAGGAGGGCATGCGGAGGATGGCGTACTTGCCCTCCTTGCCCATGAGCTGCACCGAGGTGCCGGCGGAGCGGGCGATGGCCGCGCCCTTGCCGGGCTGGAACTCGATGGCGTGGACGAGGGTGCCCACGGGGATCGCGGAGAGCGGCAGGGCGTTGCCGGGCTTGATGTCGGCGTCGGGACCCGCCTCGACGGTGTCGCCCACCTTGAGCCCCTTCGGGCAGAGGATGTAGGCCTTCGCGCCGTCGGCGTAGTGGAGGAGCGCCAGGCGAGCCGAGCGATTCGGGTCGTACTCGATGGCGGCCACCTTCGCGGGTACGCCGTCCTTGTTGCGCTTGAAGTCGATCACGCGATAGCGGCGCTTGTGGCCGCCACCGTGGTGGCGCATGGTGAGGTGGCCGTCGTTGTTGCGGCCGGCCTTCTTGGAAAGCGGCTCGATGAGCGCCTTCTCCGGAGTGGTCTTGGTGATCTCGGAGAAGTCGGAGATCGTCTGGAAGCGGCGACCGGCGCTCGTGGGCTTCAGTCTCTTAACGGGCATGTGCTACGTCCTTCCGAGGAGCGCCTAGGCGCTGGCCGATTGGTCGCCGAAGATCTCGATGGTGTCGCCCTCCGCGAGGGTGACCACGGCCTTCTTCCACGTGCGTGTGAGGCCGCGCTGGTAGCGCATGCGCTTGGGCTTCGGCTTCATCCAGAGCGTGTTCACCTTGGTGACGTGCACGCCGAATACCTTCTCCACCGCGTCCTTGATCTCCTCCTTGGGGGCGTCGGGCGCCACCTCGAAGGTGTACTTGTTGGCCTCCATGAGGTCATAGGAACGCTCGGTGACGATGGGCCGGATGATGACGTTGTAGGGCGAGTTCATCAGGCGAGCACCTCCCCAAAGTGAGTCGCAACGGCCTCGGTGAGGATGAGGCAGGCGTTGTCCACGAGGTTGTGGGCGTTGGCCTGCGCGTCTTCGACAACGCGAACGCCGGGAATGTTCCTGAAGGAGAGCTCGACGACGTCGCTCTCGCGTGGCACGACGAGCGTCACGCGCTTGCCCTCGGCGCCGAGCGCGTTGAGCACCTTTGCGGCATCCTTGGTCTTGGGCGCGTCGAGCTCGATCTTGTCCACGACCACCAGCTCGCCGTCGGCAAGCTTGCCGGAGAGCACGGAGCGCATGGCGAGCTTGACTTCCTTCTTATTGGAGTGCTTGGCGTGCGAGCGCGGGGTAGGCCCGAAGACCACGCCGCCGCCCTTCCACTGCGCGGCGCGCGTGGAGCCCTGGCGCGCACGGCCGGTGCCCTTCTGGCGCCACGGCTTGCGGCCGCCGCCGGACACGTCGGAGCGGCCCTTCACGGCGTGCGTCCCCTGGCGAAGGGAGGAGAGGTAGTTCGTGACGACGCTGTGGACCACGGCGATGTTCGGCTCGATGCCGAAGACGGCGTCGGCAAGCTCGAGCGTGCCCGCCGCCTTTCCCGTCTGGTCCTTCATCTCTACGGAAGCCATCGATCTTTATCCTGTCTCTTCGATCTGTCGCCTGGCTTAGCGGACGCGGGAGACCTCGATGAGGCCACCCTTGCCGCCGGGCACGGCACCGCGCACGAGCATGAGGTTTCGCTCGGGGTCGACGGACATGACTTTGAGGTTCTTCACGGTCACGCGCGCGTTGCCCATCTGCCCGGCCATCTTCAGGCCCTTGCGGACCTCTCCGGGATAGGCGCACTGGCCGATGGAGCCGGGACGGCGCTGGTTGCGCGAGCCGTGGGTCATCGGGCCGCAGGCGAAGTTCCAGCGGCGGATGGTGCCCTGGAAGCCCTTGCCCTTGGAGGTGCCCGCCACGTCCACGAGCGCCACGTCCTTGAAGTCCTCGGCGCTCACGACGTCGCCCGCCTTGAGCTCGGCGCCGTCTTCGGCCTTCACCTCGCGGAGGAAGCGCACGGGCTCCACGCCCGCCTTCGCGAAGTGGCCCGCGAGGGGCTTGTTCACGCGCGAGGCCTTGACCTCGCCGAAGCCGAGCTGAACCGCCGCGTAGCCGTCGGTCTCGGGGGTCTTCACCTGGCAGACCACGCAGGGACCGAGCTCGATGGCGGTGACGGCGACGACGTTGTCGGCTTCGTCCCAGATCTGGGTCATGCCGATCTTTCGTCCGAGGAGGGTGTTCACCATGGTTCGCGTTCCAAATCTCTTCGGCGGTCGCGGGCGCATTTCCCGGAGGACCGCGGGCTTTCGGCCGCTCGGGGCCGCTCTAGAGCTTGATCTCGATGTCAACTCCGGCGGGGAGCTTGAGGTTCATGAGCTTGTCCACCGTGGAGGGCGTCGGGTCGAGGATGTCGATCAGGCGCTTGTGCGTCTTCATCTCGAACTGCTCCCGCGAGTCCTTGTCCTTGTGCGGGGAGCGGATGACGCAGTAGAGCGAGCGCTCGGTGGGCAGCGGGATGGGGCCCGCGACCCGCGAACCGTTCTGCTGCGCGGTGTCGACGATGAGCTTGGAGGACTGGTCCACGACCTCGTGGTCGAAGCCGCGAAGGCGGATCCTGATCTTCTCGCTTGGCAAAACCGCTCCTTCTCCTCGGGGCGCGAGGGTTGCCCGCGCCACCGGTCGTTTCTCGCCGGACGCCGCTCCCTTAGGAGTTCGTCCCTGCCTTGGCTCTGATCTCTTCGGACACCGAGGCGGGCACGGGCTCATACTCGGCGAATTGCATCGTGTAGCTCGCGCGACCCTGCGTCTGGCTGCGGAGGTCCGTGGCGTAGCCAAACATCTCGCCCAGGGGCACCTTGGCTTTGATGACCTTGGAGTTGCGACGATCCTCCATGCCCTCGATCTTGCCCCTGCGGCTGGAGAGGTTGCCCATGACGTCGCCCATGTAGGCTTCGGGCGTCTCCACCTCCACGGCCTCGATGGGCTCGAGGAGCACGGGCTTCGAGCGCTTGAGGGCTTCCTTCACCGCCATGGAGCCGGCGATCTTGAAGGCGGCTTCGGAGCTGTCCACCTCGTGGTAGGAGCCGTCGATGAGCCGCACCTTCACGTCCACCACGGGGTAGCCCGCGATGACGCCGGCTTGGAGGGCCTCTTGGATGCCCTTGTCCACGGCCGGGATGAACTCCTTGGGGATCACGCCGCCCACGATGCCGTTCTCGAACTCATAGCCGCTGCCCGGCTCGAGGGGCTCGAGGCTGATGACGGCGTGGCCGTACTGGCCGTGGCCGCCCGTCTGGCGCACGAACTTGCCCTCGGCCTTCGGCACCGCCTGGCCGGCGGTCTCGCGATAGGCCACCTGGGGCTTGCCAACGTTCGCGTCCACTTTGAACTCGCGACGCAGGCGGTCGATGATGATCTCCAAGTGCAGCTCGCCCATGCCGGCGATGATCGTCTGGCCGGTCTCGTGGTCGGTGCGCACCTGGAAGGTGGGGTCCTCCTCGGCGAGCTTCGCGAGGCCCACGCTCATCTTGTCCTGCTCGGCCTTCGTCTTCGGCTCCACGGCCACGTCGATGACGGGCGTGGGGAAGTCGATGGATTCGAGGATGATGGGGTGCTTCTCGTCGCAGAGGGTGTCGCCGGTGGTGGTGTTCTTGAGGCCCACGCAGGCCACGATGTCGGCCGTGGAGCAGGCGTCGAGGTCCTGGCGGTCGTTCGCGTTCATCTCGAGGATGCGCCCGAGGCGCTCGCGCTCGCCCTTGCCGGCGTTCAGCACGTAGGAGCCGCTCTTCGCGGTGCCCGAGTACACGCGCAGGTACGTGAGCTTACCCACGTAGGGATCCGTCATGATCTTGAACGCGAGCGCGCTGAAGGGCTCGTCGTTTTGGGCCTTGCGCTCCTCGATCTGCCCGGTCTTGGGGTTCTCGCCCTCCACGGGCGGGATGTCGAGCGGGCTCGGGAGGTAGTCCACCACGGCGTCGAGGAGCTCCTGGATGCCCTTGTTCTTGTAGGCGGAGCCCACGAGCACGGGGTTGAGCTCGTTCGCGAGGGTGCCCTTGCGGATGGCCGCCTTGAGCACGTCCACGGGGATCTCGGCGTCCTCGAGGATGAGCTCCATGAGTTCGTCGGAGTAGTCCGCCGCCGCCTCGAGGAGCTCGGTGCGCTTCTCCTCCACGATGTCGGCGAACTCCGCGGGGATCTCGTCGAGCTCCTCGGGGTAGATCATGCCGTCGGAATCCTCTTTGAAGTCCCAGGCGGTCATGGTCACGAGGTCGATGAGGCCCCAGAACTGGTTCTCGGCGCCCATCGGCACCTGGATGGCCACGGCGTTCGCCGCGAGGCGATCCTTCATCGTCTCGATGGCGTTCCAGAAGTCCGCGCCGATGCGATCGTACTTGTTGATGAACGCGATGCGCGGGACGTTGTAGTTCGTGGCCTGGCGCCACACGGTCTCGGACTGCGGCTGCACGCCGGCCACCGCGTCGAACACGGCCACGGCGCCGTCGAGCACGCGGAGGCTGCGCTCGACCTCGCTCGTGAAGTCCACGTGGCCCGGGGTGTCGATGATCTGGATGACCTTGTCCTTCCAGAAGCACGTGGTGGCGGCGGAGGTGATGGTCACGCCGCGCTCCTGCTCCTGCACCATCCAGTCCATGACGGCGGCGCCGTCATGGACCTCACCGATCTTGTGGGTCTTGCCCGTGTAGTAGAGGATGCGCTCGGTGGTGGTCGTCTTGCCGGCATCGATGTGGGCCATGATGCCGATGTTGCGAATGTCTTTGAGCTTGTACCTGCTCATGAGATGCGAATTCCTTTGCGTCCGCGCACTACCAGCGGTAGTGAGAGAAGGCGCGGTTGGCCTCGGCCATCTTGAACACGTCCTCGCGGCGCTTCACCGAGGCGCCCACGCCATTGGAGGCGTCGAGGATCTCGGCGGCCAGGCGCTCCTTCATGGTCTTCTCGCGCCTTCCGCGGGAGAACGTGACGATCCAGCGGATCGCGAGCGTCTGGGCGCGGCGGGAGTTCACCTCCATGGGCACCTGATACGTGGCGCCGCCGACGCGCTTGGGCTTCACCTCGAGCGTCGGGCGGACGTTGTCCATGGCCTTCTTGAAGACAGACAGGGGATCCTGGCCGCTCTTCTCGGCGATCTCGTCGAACGCGCCGTAGACGATGCGCTCGGCCACGGACTTCTTGCCGTGGAGGAGGACCTTGTTGATGAGCTGGGTGACCAGGCGATTGTTGTAGACGGCGTCGGGAGCGATTTCCCGGCGGGTAGCGGCGGCACGACGCGGCATGGACGCGATCCTTTCGAAGGGGGACTAGGAGCGCTTGGCGCCGTAGCGCGAGCGGGCCCGTTTGCGGTTCTGGACGGCAGCGCAGTCGTAGGCGCCGCGGATGATCTTGTAGCGCACGCCAGGGAGGTCCCTCACGCGGCCACCGCGCACGAGCACGATGGAGTGCTCCTGGAGGTTGTGGCCCTCGCCGGGGATGTAGGCCGTGATCTCGATGCCGTTCACGAGACGCACGCGAGCCACCTTGCGAAGCGCCGAGTTGGGCTTCTTGGGAGTGGAGGTGTAGACCCTCGTGCACACGCCGCGCTTCTGGGGGTTGCCCCTGAGCGCCGCGTTCTTCGACTTGGACTTCACCGTCTCGCGTCCCTTGCGGACGAGCTGGTTGATGGTTGGCACATGAACTCCCTTGGTCTCGGTTCTCGCGCGGGCAGGAGGCGGCCGATTCACAGCAACCCCCTAAGAGCGCAAGGGGCAACAATATACGTCCTAAGCTAGGGTGTCAATGAACACCGTTCCGGGCGTATCCATGCCCTATTTCCCGCGCGTCGCGCCTGCGACATGCACCGCAAAGGCGGCTCACGATGCGCGTTGCGCAGTGCGTGAACCGCCCTTGCGGAATGTGCTTCCTTAAAGACGCTACTCCTCGTCTCCGAAGAGGTCCTCGTTTTGCTCCACCCTGGAGAGCAGGTCGTCGAGCGAGGCGAGGTCCTCGTTGATGGCGTCGGGCGCGGCGCCCTCGGAGGAGCCGCCGATGAGCTCGTCGTCGAAGGCCGAGTTCGAGTTCATGATGCCCGTGCCGAGGAGCACGTCGTCGGCGTCGGGCGAGAACACCATGTTGAGGAGCGCGTGGATGTCCTCGTCGTCTGCCCCGTCGTCCTCGGGCTCGAGGATGTAGAGGAGGCCGCGCTGCTCGAGCCCATGGCGGAGCTCCTCGAGCGCCTTGCCGCCGATGCCCTCGATGGAGATGAGGTCGTCCTCGGTCTTGCCGAGCAAGTCGCCCACCGTCTCGATGCCCACCTCGCTGAACTTGTTCGTCCAGCGCTGCGACACGCCGAGGTCGTCGAAGAGATAGAGCTTCGCGTCCTCGGAGGAGAGGTTGTGGCCGTTCTTCGAGTAGCCGCCGTAGAACTCGTTACCCACCCACTCGCTCTTCGCGGGCATGCGCTCCTCGATGGACTTGAGCTCGGCCGGCGCCCACTCGGGAAGCGTGCGGCTCTCGGGCGAGGTCTCGCGGCTGATGCGCTCGCCGTGGTAGGTGAGCTCCACGTCTTGGTAGGCCTTGAGGCCCGTGCCCGCGGGGATGCGCTTGCCCACGATGACGTTGGAGTTGAGGTCGAGCAGGCTGTCCACGTCGCCGGAGATGGCGGCGTCGGCGAGCACGCCGGTGGTGCGGATGAAGCAGGCGTTCGAGAGCCACGATCCGATGGAGCCGGCCACCTTGAGGGTGCCCATGATGGTGGGCGTGGCCTCGGGCGGCACGCCGCCCTCGCGCACGATGGCCTCCACGGCGTCCGCGAACTCGTAGCGGTCCACGTACTGCCCGCGGCGATACATCGAATCGCCGGGATCGGTGATCTCCACGCGGCGAAGCATCTGACGCGCGATCGTCTCGATGTGCTTGTCGTTGAGCTCCACGCCCTGGCTCGTGTAGACGTCCTTCACGCTCTTCACGAAGGCGTGCATGGTGCTCTCGATGTCGGTGAGCGAGCGGAGCTTGCGGAAGTTCACGAAGCCCGAGGTGAGCTGCTCGCCGGCGCGCACCGGGACCCCGTCCTCGATGCCGTACATGAAGTGCACGGACGCGGGGACGTTCTTCTCCTCGAGCACGACGCCGGGGTCGTCCTCGGCCACGATCTCCATGTGGTACTCGTTCTGGAGCGGCGTGATGTGGAGGATGCCGGAGTGGTTCGCGAGGTCGGCCTCTCGGCCGAGGATGCGCTCGTTCACGTTGCCGACGACGTTGAACATGCGGTCGACGAAGGGCAGGCCCTGCGTGATGTCGTCCGCGCCGGCCACGCCGCCGGAGTGGATCGTGCGCATCGTGAGCTGGGTGCCCGGCTCGCCGATGGACTGCGCGGCGATGATGCCCACCGCCGTGCCCACGTCCACGGGGCGCCTCGTCGAGAGGTCCCAGCCGTAGCACTTCTGGCAGACGCCGTACTTCGAGCGGCACGTGAGGAGCGCGCGGAGCTCGACCTTCTTGAGGCCGGCGTCGGCGAGGCGACGGATGTCCTCCACGGAGGTGATGTAGGCGTCCTTGTCGAGGAGCACCTCGCCCGTGGCGGGGTCCACGACGGGCTCCAAGGTGCAGCGGCCGATGAGGTCGGTGTTGGGATCGTCGGTGCCGGGGATGAGCAGGTCGTACGTCACGCCTTCGTGGGTGTGGCAGTCCTCCTCGCGCACGACGACCTCCTGCGCCGCGTCCACGAGACGCCGCGTGAGGTAGCCGGAGTCGGAGGTGTGCGACGCGGTGTCGACGAGGCCCTTGCGCGCGCCGTAGGTGGAGATGAAGTACTCGAGCGGGCGCAGGCCCTCGCGGAAGTTCGACTTGATGGGGAGGTCGATGGTGTCGCCGGACATGTCGCTCATGAGGCCGCGCATGCCCGCGAGCTGGCGGAGCTGCGTCTTCGAGCCACGGGCGCCGGAATCGGCGAGCATGTAGATCGGGTTGTCCTCGGTGAAGCCGTCGAGCATCTTCGCGCCGAGGTGGTCGGTGCACTCGGTCCAGGCGGTCACGACCTCGCGGTGGCGCTCGTCCTCCGAGAGGAAGCCCATCTCGTAGTTCTCGTTGATCTGGTCGACCGCGGCCTGCGTCTCCTCGAGCATGGCCTCCTTCTCCTCGGGGATGGAGGCATCCCAGAGCGAGACGGTGAGGCCGGCGCGGGTGGCGTAGTGGAATCCGGCGTACTTGATGGCGTCGAGGATCGGCTCCACCTCGGCCGTCGGATAGCGGTCGCAGCATTCGTTCACGAGGCGGCTCATGTCCGAGCTCACCATCTTGTAGTTCACGAACGGGAAGTCCTCGGGCAGGCACGTGGTGTTGAAGATGATGCGGCCCACGGTGGTCTCGAAGGGCACGTCGCCGTCGGTGACGTCGATGTCATCGGGCCGCACGCGCACGTGCGCCACCTTCTCCACCGTCTCCGTGCCCTCTTCGTCGCGCACGACCTTCTCGGTGTAGTAGGTCTCCTTGATGAGCACGCGGAAGATCTTGCGGCCGTCGACCTCGCAGTTCGCGTCCTCGGGGCCCACTCGCACGCAGATCTTGGCCTGGAGGTCGAGATCCTCGCGCATGTCGTAGGCGAGCTGCGCGTCGCCGAAGTCCGCGAAGTGGCGACCCTCGCCCTTCGCGCCGTCAGTCTGCGTGGTGAGGTAGTACACGCCGAAGACCATGTCCTGCGAGGGTACCGTCTGCACGGAGCCGGACGCGGGGCTGCGGAGGTTGTTCGAGGAGAGCATGAGCACGCGCGCCTCGGTCTGCGCGGCGTTGGAGAGCGGCAGGTGCACGGACATCTGGTCGCCGTCGAAGTCCGCGTTGAACGGCTTGCACACGAGCGGGTGCAGGTGGATGGCCTTGCCCTCCACGAGCACGGGCTCGAAGGCCTGGATCGAGAGGCGGTGCAGCGTCGGGGCGCGGTTCAAGAGCACGAGGCGGCCGCTGATGACCTCCTCGAGCACGTCCCACACCACCGGGTCGGAGTGCTCGATCGCGCGCTTGGCGGCCTTCGAGCTGTCGGCCTTGCCGAGGTCCACGAGGCGCTGCTGCACGAAGGGCTTGAAGAGCTCGAGGGCCATCTCCTTCGGAAGGCCGCACTGGTGGAGCTTCAGCTGCGGGTCGACCACGATGACCGAGCGGCCGGAGTAGTCCACGCGCTTGCCGAGGAGGTTCTGACGGAAGCGCCCCTGCTTGCCCTTGAGGGCCTCGGAGAGGCTCTTGTAGGAGCGGCCTCCCCTGCCCTTCACGGCGTTGCCGCGGCGTCCGTTGTCGAAGAGCGCGTCGACGGATTCCTGCAGCATGCGCTTCTCGTTGTTCACGATGATGTCCGGCGCCTCGAGGTCGAGGAGGCGCTTCAGGCGGTTGTTGCGGTTGATGACGCGGCGATAGAGGTCGTTCAGGTCGCTCGCGGCGAAGCGGCCGCCGTCGAGCTGCACCATCGGGCGCAGGTCGGGCGGGATCACCGGGATGACGTCGAGGATCATGTTCGCCGGATCGTTTCCGCCCTTCATGAAGGTGTCGATCACGGTGAGGCGCTTCACGGCGTTCTCGCGGCGCTGCTTCTGGCCACCCTCGTCGGCCACGATCTCGCGCAGCTTCTTGCTCTCGGCGGGGAGGTCGACGTTGCGCAGGAGGTCGCGGATGGCCTCGGCGCCCATGCCGCCGGTGAAGTAGCGGCGGTAGTGCGTGCGCAGGGCCTTGAAGAGCTGCTCGTCGGTGATGAGCTCGCGCGCCTCGAGCCTCATGAACTTGTCATAGGCCTCCTGGCGGAGCTCCTTCTCCTCCTCGTACTCCTCCTCGATGTCGGCGATCTCGGCGCGGATGTCCTCCTCGGAGAGCACGTCCTCGTCGTCGAAGCCCTCGGGCACCATGCCCTGCTCGCGCACGCGCTCGATCTGCTCGTCGCGCTCGACGTCGAGCGATTCGAGCTCGGCCGCGAGCTCCTCGGCGAGGATGTCGGCGTCCATCGCGCGGGCCTCGGTGTCCACGGACGTGATGATGTAGCTCGCGAAGTAGAGCACCATCTCGAGGTCCTTCGACTTGATGTCGAGGAGCTTCGCGAGGGGGGCGCTCTGGCCCTTCACGTACCAGATGTGCGACACGGGGGCGGCGAGCTCGATCGAGCCCATGCGCTCGCGCCGCACCTTGGCCGTGGTGACCTCCACGCCGCACTTCTCGCAGATGACGCCCTTGAAGCGGATGCCCTTGTACTTGCCGCAGGAGCACTCCCAGTCCTTCGTGGGGCCGAAGATCTTCTCGCAGAAGAGGCCATCGCGCTCGGGCTTGAGCGTGCGGTAGTTGATGGTCTCGGGCTTCTTCACCTCGCCGTGCGACCAGCTGCGGATCTGCTCGGGAGAGGCGAGCGAGATTTTGATGGCGTCGAAATTGGGGTTGTCGAAGTCTGCCACGCTAGCTACTCCTTCGAGGTTTCGAGTTCGCCGACCAGCTGGATGAGCGCCTCATCGTCCGGATCGAGCCCGTCGAGCGCGTCGAAGTCGAGGAGATCCTCGGCGTTCTCGATCTCGGGCTCCGCGGGCTGCGGAGGCTCGGGCTTCGCGAAGGTGAGGGGTTCGATGTTGAGCGCGAGCGAGCGGATCTCCTTCGCGAGCACCTTGAAGGATTCGGGGATGCCCGCGGGCGGGATGTTCTCGCCCTTCACGATGCACTCGTAGGTCTTCACGCGGCCCGCCGTGTCGTCGGACTTCACGGTGAGGATCTCCTGGAGCACGTTCGAGACGCCGTAGGCGTAGAGGGCCCACACCTCCATCTCGCCGAAGCGCTGGCCGCCGAACTGGGCCTTGCCGCCGAGCGGCTGCTGCGTCACGAGGCTGTAGGGGCCGGTCGAGCGCGCGTGGATCTTGTCCTCCACCATGTGGCCGAGCTTCAGGATGTAGCTCGTGCCCACGGTGATGGGCTCCTTGAACGCCTCGCCGGTGCGGCCGTCGTAGAGCGTCATCTTGCCCTGCTCGTTCACCTGCGGCACGAACTCCACCATCACGTCGTCGCCGTAGAGCTCCTTGGCGTGGTTCATGAGGTTCGTGTTCGCGCGCTGCATGACCTCGCCCACCTCGGGGCCGGTCGCGCCGTCGAAGACGGGTGTGGCCACGGGCATGGGGCCCTCGACGTAGCGCTCGGAGTTTGCGCTCTCGCTGTCCCAGCCGGCCTTCGCGGCCCAGCCGAGGTGGCACTCGAGGAGCTGCCCCACGTTCATGCGGCTGGGCACGCCCAAGGGGTCGAGGAGGACGTCGACGGGGGTGCCGTCGGCCATGTAGGGCATGTCCTCCACGGGCAGGATGCGACACACGACGCCCTTGTTGCCGTGGCGGCCGGAGATCTTGTCGCCCTGGGAGATCTTTCGGCGCTGCGCCACGTAGACGCGCACGCTCTCGTTCACGCCGGGCTGGCGCACGCGCTCATCGCCGTCGCCCCTCGAGGAGCGCGCGATGTCCACGACGCGGCCGTGCGCGCCGTGCGGCATCTTCAGCGAGGTGTCGCGCACGTCGTTCGCCTTCGAGCCGAAGATGGCGCGAAGCAAGCGCTCCTCGGCCGTGAGGGTGGATTCGCCCTTCGGGGTGACCTTGCCCACGAGGATGTCGCCGGGATGCACCTCGGCGCCGATGCGGATGATGCCGTCTTCGTCGAGGTTCGCGAGGAACTCCTCGGACTGGTTCGGGATCTCGCGGGTGATCTCCTCGGGGCCGAGCTTCGTGTCGCGCGCGTCCACCTCGTGGCGCGAGATGTTGATCGACGTCAAGAGGTCCTGCTGCATCACGCGCTCGGAGACGACGATGCCGTCCTCGTAGTTGAAGCCCTCCCACGGCATGTAGGCCACGGTGAGGTTCGCGCCGAGCGCGAGCTCGGTGCCGGCCACGGAGTTCGAGTCCGCGAGCGGCTGGCCCGCGACCACCGTGTCGCCCACGTGGACGATCGGGTGGTGGTTGATGCAGGTGGACTGGTTCGAGCGCTGGAACTTCGGGAGCTTGTAGGTCTTCGGGCCCTCGTCGGAGCCGCTGTCCACCACGACGTGCGCCGAATCGACCTCGACGACGCGGCCGCCCTCCTCGGCGCACACGAGCTCGCCGGAATCATAGGCGGCGCGGAACTCCATGCCGGTGCCCACGAGCGGCGCCTCGGGCTTGATGAGGCTCACGGCCTGGCGCTGCATGTTCGCGCCCATGAGGGTGCGCTTGGCGTCGTCGTGCTCGAGGAACGGGATGAGCGTCGCGGCCACGGAGAGGAGCTGGCGCGGCGAGACGTCCATGAGGTCCACGATGCCCACGGGGCACTCCGCCGGCGCGCCGAACGTGCCGTCGAAGTCGCGGGTGCGCGCGATCACGCGCTTGGCCTCGGAGGCCTCGCCCGTCATCGGGTCGATCTCGAGGAACGTGCCCGTCTTCGGATCCACCGGCTGATCGGCCGGGGCGATCACGTGCTTCTCCTCCTCGTCGGCCGTCATCCACACGATGTCCTCGGTCACGTGGCCGTCCACCACCTTGCGGTAGGGCGTCTCCACGAAGCCGAGGTCGTTCACGCGCGCGTAGAGCGCGAGCGAGCCGATGAGGCCGATGTTCGGGCCTTCGGGGGTCTCGATGGGGCACATGCGACCGTAGTGCGAGTTGTGGACGTCGCGCACGGCGGTGGGCACGTTCGAGCGGCGGTTCGAGCCGCTCTTGTGGCCCGCGATGCCGCCGGGGCCGAGCGCCGAGAGGCGACGCTTGTGCGTGAGGCCGGAGAGCGGGTTCGGCTGGTCCATGAACTGCGAGAGCTGCGAGGAGCCGAAGAACTCCTTGATGGCCGCTTGGATCGGGCGGTTGTGGATGAGCTTCTCGGGGGTCATGGTCTCCTGGTCCTGCGAGGCCATGCGCTCGCGCACGATGCGCTCGAGGCGGGTCATGCCGGTGCGGAAGGCGTTCTGCACGAGCTCGCCCACGGTGCGCACGCGGCGGTTCCCGAAGTGGTCGATGTCGTCGAAGCTCTTCGTGGGATCGCCCTCGACGAGCGCGATGAGGTAGCGGAGGGCCGCCACGATGTCCTCGTTCGTGAGGGTGAGCTTCGTGGCGTCGATGTCGAGCCCGAGCTTCTTGTTGATCTTGTAGCGCCCCACCTTCGCGAGGTCGAAGCGCGTGTGGTCGAAGTAGAGGCCGCGGATCATGGAGGCGGCGGAGTCGATCGTCGGCGGCTCGGAGGAGCGCTGGACGGAGAACACCTCGAGGAGCGCGTCTTCGCGGCTCTGCGTGTGGTCGTCGGCGAGGGTGTCCTGCACCACCGCCGAATCCCCGAGGAGCTCGATGATCTCCTCGTCCGTCTCGGCGATGCCGAGGGCGCGCAGGAGCAGCGTGGCGTCCATGAACTTCTTGCGCTCCATCGACACCATGAGGCGGTGGCGACGGTCGACCTTGAACTCCAGCCACGCGCCGCGCGCCGGGATGAATTGGCAGGTGATGGTCTCAACGGAGTTCTCGAGCTTCTTCTCGAAGAAGACGCCCGGGGAACGCACGAGCTGCGACACGACGACGCGCTCGGTGCCGTTGATGATGAAGGTGCCGCGGTCGGTCATGAGCGGGAAGTCGCCGAAGTAGATGAGCTCCTCCGTGATCTCGCCGGCGCCACCCTGCGGCACGAGCCGCGAGCGCACCATGAGCGAGGCCTGGTACGTGAGGTCCTTCAGGCGACATTCCTCGACCGTGTTGTCGGGATCGACGAAGAGGTACTCGCCGAACTCGAGCTTGAGGTTGCCGGCGCTGTTCGTGATCGGCGAACTCTGCGCGAGGACCTCGGCGACACCCTCCTCCAGAAAACGCGTGTACGATTCCCTTTGAACTCGGATAAGGTTCGGCAGTTCCATCGAAAGCGGGATCTTCGAAAAGCTCACGCGCTCCGTTTTTGATGCGATCGGAGCGGAGGATTTCGGCGTACTCACCAGGTGATTCCTCCTCATGCCACAGGCACACTAATTCGATCATCGCAAACGAGCAGAATACAAAGGTCCCCCCTCCCCGTCAACCTCCCCCTCGACATGTGGACGAATCGTGAAGCACGAGAGGATCCTCCCCAGGGCCGGGTGCCTATGGTCTCTGGCTCCCTGTGGGAGCCGCAAGGAGAAGGCCCTTTTTCTCGGACCTCAGGAGTGGTCCGCCGGCATCAAAGCCCGTATGCCAATGTGAGGTGTGTCACCCGAGAAAAAGGGCCGGTGAAAGCCGTTTGCCCGTGCGAGCGGGAGCCGGGAGCCAGAGACCATAGGCACCCGGACCCCGCAAGTCGTTGCCAAAGCAGCCAAAGAGCGCGGCTCTTGAATCGCCGTGGTGAGCGAGGGACGAGCAAAACAACCGCGAGGCGCTCTGGGGTGCCCGAGATCGCGCGCAGATCGGGTGCAGCGGAGCGCCGCGGCGTCAGGCCTAGTTCCACGCACAAAAAAGGAATGCCAGGCATCGCCTGGCATTCCGTCAAACAATGGGCGCGTGGAACTAGGCGAGGGTCACGGCGGCGCCGGCGGCCTCGAGCCTCTCCTTGGCGGCCTCGGCCTCCTCCTTCTTCACGCCCTCGAGGACGGGCTTCGGAGCGCTCTCGACGAGGTCCTTGGCCTCCTTGAGGCCAAGCGTGGTGAGCTCGCGGACGGCCTTGATGACCTGGATCTTCTGGTCGCCGTAGCCCTCGAGCACGACGTCGAAGCTGGTCTTCTCCTCGGCAGGCTCGGCGGCGGCGGCCACGGGGCCACCCATCATCACGGGAGCGGCGGCGGAGACGCCGAAGACGTCCTCGAGCTCGTGGACGAGCTCGGAGAGCTCAAGCGCGGGCATTTCCTTGATGGCTTCGATGATTTCGTCCTTGGTGACAGCCATGGTGGTTGTCCTCCTTCATGTGTGCGGGGCCTCCTCGGGCCCATGGGTCTTGGAATGAGCGGATCCGAGGATCCCCTAGGCGGCCTCCTCCTCGTTCTCGCTGATGCGGGTGAGCACGGTGGCGAGGCCTTGGACGGGGCCGTTGAGCACGCGCGCGAACCCGGTGAGCGGGGACGCGAGCACGTTCGCGAGCATACCGATGAGCTCGGTGCGACCGGGAAGGTCGGCGATGGCGAGGGCCTGCGCGGCGTCAATTGCCTTGCCGTCGGAGATGCCGCCGAGGAACTCGATCTTCTTGAGCTTCTCGGAGGCCTGCTTGATGGCCTTGGCGGCGTCCACCGGGTCCTCCGCGTAGAAGACGTAGGCGCACGGGCCCTTGAGCACGTCATCGATCTCCGGGAGGTCGTGCTCCTTGATGGCCAGCTTGACGATGGTGTTCTTGTAGATCTTCATCGTCGCCTTGGCCTCGGTGAGGGAGCGGCGGAGCTCCTGGGATTCCTGGACGGTGAGGCCGCGGTAGTCGATGACGAAGACGCCCTTGGCGCTGTCGAACGATTCCCGCGCGTTCTTGAGCATTTCGACGTTCGCTTGAGATGGCATGGCTACACCTCCTTCGTGCCTGATCGGGCACGTCGCTCGAGGCGAGCGGGTTCTCGAAAGGAGAAGGCCCCGCCGGCGCCTGCCAGACGGAGCCTCTGGAGATCTCGACCACAAGGGACGATCCTTGGCGCCTCGGCCGGTGGTTTCCCATTGAACCTCGAGGGTACCGGCTGTCTGTGGCAGCAACGTGCGTGGTTGCGAAGAGCATTGTCCGCATCCTCCGGGAACACGTCAAGCCCTGGAGGATGCGGGAAGAGCGCATGGGGCGAGGCGGCTTCTACGCCTCGGTGAAGTTCCTCACGACGAGCGGGTCGACGCGCACACCCGGGCCCATGGAGCTCGAGAGCGTGACGGAGCGCACGTAGCGGCCCTTGGCCGCGCTCGGGCGCACGCGGATGAGCTCGGTGAGGAGCGTGCCGTAGTTCTCGGCGAGGTCGGTGGCGGGGAAGGACACGCGGCCGATGGGCACGTGCACGATGCCGTAGCGGTCGGCGCGATACTCCACGCGGCCCGCCTTGAGCTCCCTCACCATTTTGGCCACGTCCATGGTCACGGTGCCGAGCTTGGGATTCGGCATGAGGCCGCGGGGGCCGAGGATGCGGCCGATGCGGCCGACCTTGGCCATCATCGGCGGGATGGCGATGGCGGCGTCAAAGTTGATCTCGCCGCTTTGGATCTGCGCGATGAGGTCGTCGGAGCCCACGACGTCGGCGCCGGCCTCCTCGGCCTCGCGCGCCTTGTCGCCCTCGGCGAAGACGGCCACGCGCACGCTCTTGCCCGTGCCGTGGGGAAGGCTGATGGAGCCGCGGACGTTCTGGTCGGCGCGACGGGTGTCGACGCCGAGGCGGATGGAGGCCTCGACGGTCTCGTCGAAGTTCGCGAAGGCGACCTCCTTCACGAGCTCGGCGGCGGCGAGCGGGGTGCGGAGCTCGCGGCCGACCTTGGCCTCTGCGGCCTCGTACTTCTTGCCATGCTTTGGCATTGCGCTACCTCCTGTGGTCAACGAGACGCGCGGTCTCTCCCACGTAGGCTTCGGGATCCCTGCGATCCCTCACTTCAAACTCTTCATCCCTCGAAATCCTCTCGAAGGGGGATAGCGAGGGTTTCTGGGGTGCCCCAGATTCGTGGGATCTCGGCCACGTAGCGTACTTACGCTACGTGAGTGGCCGAGATCGCGCGAAGATGGGGTGCACCAGGAAGCCGCAGCTAAGCGTCAGCCACGGTGACGCCCATGGAGCGGGCAGTGCCGGCGACGACCTTCTTGGCGGCCTCGATGTCGTTGGCGTTGAGGTCCGGCATCTTGATCTCGGCGATCTTCGT
>CANQNP010000006.1 GCA_947625235.1 uncultured Atopobiaceae bacterium
TGGTGCGGGCGAAAGGACTTGAACCTTCATGAGCTAAAGCTCATACGGACCTGAACCGTACGCGTCTGCCAATTCCGCCACGCCCGCTGATGGGACGCCCATCATAGCACGGCAGGCGCGTGGCGAGGGGCTCGCATCGGGCGCGCGAGAGGCCCGCTCACGCCCGCCACCTGCGCCAACGCGGGAGCTGGGCTATGCTTAGCGTCGCTGAAACCACACACGCCCCTCACACGCAGCACCGTAGGTTCCATGGCTTGGTCCCACTCTCAAGATCCCGCGCAAGGCGGTGCGAAGGTGCCGCCCAACGTGCCCGCGAGCGTCTTCGCGGAGCGCGAGGCGGTGGCTCCCATGGGCGCCGCGCCCGTCGCGCCCGCCTCGCTCAGCCCGTCTGCGCGCATGCGGCAGTTCGGCGTGGCGCCGGAGAGCCTCTCCGATGAGCCGCTCCTCGGGCGCTACCGCATCCTCGAGCTTCGCGACGTGGGCGGATTCGGATCGGTGCTCGTGTGCTGGGACGTGCGGCTGCAGCGCCGCGTGGCGGTGAAATGCATGCCGCTCGAGCTCGGCGCATCCGCCGTGACGCTCGACGAGGCGCTCGCGGAGGCCCGCGCCTCGAGCTTCCTCGCGCATCCGAACATCGTGACCGTCCACGACTTCGAGGTGGAGGGCGATTGGGCCTACCTCGTGATGGAGTACGTGGATGGCGTCACGCTCGCCGAGCTCCAGGCGCGCGTGGAGGGGGGCGTGCTCGTCTTTGACGAGGTGGCCTACGTGCTGCAATGCCTCGCCTCGGCGCTCTCCTTCGCGCACGAGAACGGCGTGCTCCACTTGGACATCAAGCCGCAGAACGTGCTCATCGACCGCACCGGACAGGTGAAGCTCGGCGACTTCGGCATGGCGAGCCTCGCGAGCGCCGCCGGCTGGGGCGGAGCGCGCGGCGGGACGGTGGGCTACATGGCCCCCGAGCAGCTTTCAGGCGAGCTCGTGGACGAGCGCTCCGACGTCTTCTCGCTCGCGTGCGTGCTCTACGAGGCCATCAGCGGCGTGGCGCCCTTTCGCGCGCAGACGGCCGAGGCCTCGGAAAAGCTCATCGAGAAGGGCGCGCGACCCTTAGGCGAGCTCGAGGCGGAGCTCGAGGAACCCATCGCGGCCGCGATCATGGCGGCACTCTCGCCCGATGCCGCGGCGCGGCCCTCGTCAGTCACCGCCCTCGCGCGCGTCCTTCTCGGAGGGCCGCGCGGTCGCGGGGCGGCTCCCGCCCAAGGCGCGCTTCCGGGCGCGGAGGGCCCCGGCTCCACGCCCATGCGTCCCACGCTCGGCGACCCCGCGAAGGGCCTCGCCTCCATCCGCCAGCTCATGGACCAAACCGCCGAGGACGCCCCCGCCCTCGCGGACGAGAACCTCGCCGCGCTCGACCCCCCGGGAAGGCGCCTCCCGCTCCTCGCGCACGCGCTCGCGCGGACGAGCGCCGCCGTGTGCGCCTTCGTGGTGCTCGCGCTTGCGGGCCCCGCCTTCGGCTTTGCGCCCGAGGCGCTCCTCGACTGGGGCGTGTCGTGGCCCTACCTCGCCGTAGGCGCGGTCGCCGCGGGGCTCGCGGCCGCGTGGCCCGCGCTCGGGGCCGCCTTCGGCATCATCGACGTGGCCATCGCACTGCTCGCAGGGGGCCTCTCCCCCGCCACGCTCGCGCTCGCGCTCGCGCTCCTTGGCGCGGGCGGCGCGTGGTGGGTCCTCTTCGGGCGTCGCGGGCTTCTCGCCTCGGCGTCGTTTCTCGCACCCGCGGCGCTCCTCTGCCCCATCGCCGCGCCCGGCCTCGCCGGCTACGCGCTCCGCCCCCTCGCGGCGCTCGTCACCGGCGCCCTCGCGCCCGCGTTCGCCGAGGTCGTGGGCGTTGCCGCGCAAAATGCCTGGGCGGGCGAGGCCACCGCGCTCGCGCTCGCCGCGCGCTTCTCCGGCCCCGGCCCTTGGGTGGTGATGGCCGCGTGCGGCGTGGGCGCGCTTGCCGCCTCGCTCCTCACGCGCGCCGCCGCGAAGCGCAAGCAGAGGAGCTGGCTCGCCTTCGAGATGCGCCTCGAGAGCGACACGTACCGCGCCACGCATGCTGCCACCAGCGCTTTCTCCCCGGAGCCCTTCGCCGAGGACGACTGGGACGAGCCCCTCGGCTCTCCTCCCGCGCCTCGGCCGTCGAGCGGTCGCATCCTCGCGGGCGCGGGCCAGGTGCTCGCCACCTCGGCCGCCCTCGCGGGCGACGTCTTCGCGCGCTCTCTGGAGAATGGCGGGATATACACCCCTCCGGCCGCTCCCACGCTTGCCGTTGCGCTAGCATTTTTGGCGCTTATGCTGCTCGTCGTCGGCCTCTTCGGCCCCGCCGAGGAGCCGCTTGAGCTCGAGCGCGAGCGACGCGAGGCGAGCGTGCGGAGCGCAGGCTAGGAAGAAGGAGCGAGGCCGTGAACTTCCTCAACGTGTTTGAAGAGCGGGTGTCGGGGATCTTCGGCACCGCCTCGGCGCCGATGCCGTTCTCCTTCAAGAAGATGGCGAAGCGCGCCGCCCACGAGATGGAGAACGAGACCTACGTGATCAACGGCGTGGACACCGCGCCCGCGCTCTACACGATCCTCGTCTCGCAGGAAGACGACACGCTCATGCGCCCCGTCTACGCCGAGCTCACGCAGGAGACGGCGCAGTTCCTCGAGGCGCAGGCCCAGAGGCGCGGCTACTCGTTCATCGGCCAGCCGCTCGTGCGCTTCATGGTGGATCCGTCGCTGAAAAGCGGCCGCTTCTCCTCCTTCGCGGAAAACGTCGACGCGCGCACGCTCGAGCGCCTTCGCGACGAGGAGGAGCGCTTCATGGCGAGCCGTCGCGCCGGGGGCCTCGGTGGCGCCGTGGCCATGAAGCCGGCCCCCGTGCCGGTGACCCGCCGCGCGCCGGAGCAGCCCGCGGCGCCCTCGAACGTCATCCCGCCCACGCCGGGCGCCGCGCCCGCGCGCCATGCGGCGCCCGTGGTGCCGCCCGTCGTGCCGCCCACGCCCGCGCCCGCGCCCGCTCAGGCGTCGGCATCCCCCGCGCCCGCGAGCGTGCCCGACCTCCCGCCGCTCAAGAGCGCGGCCGGCCTCGACGCCATCCCGCCCGTCGACCTCCCCTACGGCTCCTACGGCGCGGGCGCCGGCCTCACCCCGCCCTCGCCGTATCTTGAGGAAACCCCGAGCTATCCGGCCGTGCCCTCGCCCGCACCGGTGGCGCCCGCGGCGCCGGCTTCGCCCTCGGCCCTGCTCATCGATCGCCAGAGCGGCCACACCTACCCCATCCGCACCACCCGCGCCATCCTCGGCCGCGAGCGCACGAGCGGCGGCATCGTCCTTCGCGATCCGAACGTGAGCCGCCGGCACGCGGAGATCGACTTCGACGGCGCGCACTGGCTCGTCACCGACCTCAACTCCACCAACGGGACGCTCGTGAACGACGTCGACGTGGACGAGTGCACGCTCCACGACGGCGATGTGATCACCCTCGGCCTCACCAACCTCGAGTTTCGCGAGGGATAGTGGGCGCGCAGGCGGCGAAACAAGGGGGCGCGCATGATTGACCTCGTCCTCTTCATCGGGCGCGTCGTGCTGGTGGTGCTGCTCTACCTCTTCCTCTTCGCGGTCATGCGCACCGGCATCGGCCTCGTGCGCGGCCAGCGCAAGGATCCCGCCATCTGGACGCTCGACCTCGAGAAGGGCCCGAAGAACCTCCGCGGCCTGCACATCGACATGCTCGGGCCGGTGGTGATCGGGCGCTCGCCCTCCTCCGACATCCAGATCAACGAGCCCTACGTCTCCGCCACGCACGCGCGCCTCACGCTCCAGGGCCCGGCGCTCGTGCTCGAGGACCTCCACTCCACAAACGGCACGCTCGTGAACGGCCGGCTCATCAGCGAGCCCGTGACGCTGCGCGACGGGGACGACGTGCAGGTGGGCGACGCGGTCTTGAGGGTCAGCCGCAGATGATGCCCGTTCGCAGAAGCCGCCTGGCGGCAAGCGACGTCACCCAGGCGGCACCGGTCTCGAGGCCGGTGCTGGACCTCTCCGGCCGCCCCGAGGCCACCTCCACCGAGGGCAAGAACGCGCACCTCTCCTGGGCCGCGCGCTCCGACGTGGGCTCCGTGCGCGAGCACAACGAGGATTCCTACCTCGTGGATCCGCCGCTCTTCGCCGTGTGCGACGGGATGGGCGGCCACGCGGCGGGCGAGGTGGCGAGCTCCATCGCCATCCGCACGCTCGCGGAGGAGGCCCCCAAGGAGGCCGACGCGCAGGCCCTCGGCGAGGCCGTGGAGGCGGCGAACGCGGCCGTCATCGCGGGCCCCGCGAGGGGCGAGGGCCGCGAGGGCATGGGCTGCACCTGCACCACCTGCGTGATCACGAACGATCGCATGGCCGTGGCGCACGTGGGGGATTCGCGCCTCTACCTCCTGCACAAGGGCATGCTCGTGCGCGTGACCCACGACCACTCCCTCGTGGAGGAGCTCGTGGACGCGGGCGAGATCACGGCCGACGAGGCCCGCACGCACCCGAACCGCAGCTGGGTCACTCGCGCGCTCGGCTCCGATCCCGACATGTACGCCGACCGCTTCGACGTGGAGGTGGAGGCCGGCGAGCGCATCATCATCTGCTCGGACGGCCTCTCGTCGATGATCGAGGACGCCGAGATCGAGGACATCGCCGTCTCCACCGCGAGCCCCGCCGTGTGCGTGGACGCCCTCGTGACGGCGGCGATCGTCGCGGGCGGCCACGACAACGTCACCTGCGTGGTCATCGACATCGTCTCCGACGGCATCGAGGAGGCCGCGCACACCAACGCCAAGCGCACCGCCTTCCTCTTCGTGCTCGGCGGCGTCATCGTCCTCGCCGCCGTGGTGATCGCGAGCGTGCTCCTCATCGGGAGCTTCTGGTACCTCTCCGGCACGAGTGGCCGCGTGGCCGTCTACCAGGGCATCGAGGGCGATCTCCTCGGCCTTCCGCTCTCGAACTTGAACTACGTGAGCGAGGTCGAGCTCGAAGACCTCCCCGAATCCCTCCAGAACCAGCTCGCCGAGGGCATCCCCGTGGCGAGCCAGAACGAGGCGCTCGCCACGCTGGATTCCTATCGCCAGCAGATCGCGGCCGACCAGGCGGAGAAGGGCGAGACGGCCTCCGCCGTGGGCGACACGCCCGACACGACCCCCACCGGCGAGCCCATCACCGCTCCCGACGCCACGTCCGCGGCGCCGCTCACCACAGACGAGCCGGCCACCACCTCTGAGCCCGTGGCGGGGCCCATCGCGAAGGCCCCCGCCGGGGACGCGCCCATCGCCTCAGTGCCCTCACACTCGGGCGCCCCAAGCGCCCCCGACGCGTCGACGGAGCCCCAGGCGTCGCCTTCGACCTCTCCCACCTCCACGACCATGGGAGGTGAGTAGCATGGCCCGTGCCGTAAGCGAGGCGCGCTCGCACGCCGACCGCCGCACGACCGAGCTCCTCCTGCTCATCGCCGGCGCTGTCCCGGTGCTCGTGATCTACGCCCTCTACGTGGTGAACACCGGCGTGGCCTTGAGCTTCGAGACGCTCGCCGTGCCCATCGGCCTTATCGTGGCGTTCATCGCCGCGCACATCGCCATCCGCGTGCTCGCGCCGGGGGCCGACCCCGCCATCTTGCCCGTGGTCTTCGTGCTCTCGGGCATCGGCATCACGTTCGTCACGCGCCTCGCGCCGGACCTCGCGGTGAACCAGGTGATGTGGCTCTTCCTCGCGATCGTCTGCATGGTCTTGGTGCTCGCGTTCGTGCGAAACATCGACGATCTCGCGCGCTACAAGTACACGCTCGGGGTCGCGGGCCTCGTCCTCATCCTCCTGCCGATGCTCTTCGGCGTGGAGCAGTCCGGCTCGAAGCTCTGGCTGAACCTCTTCGGCGTCTCGTTCCAGCCGGGCGAGCTCGCGAAGATCTTCGTCACGCTCTTCCTCGCCGCCTACCTCGCGGACAATCGCGAGCTCCTCTCCGTGGCGCAGCATCAGGTGGGGCCCTTCACGTTCCCGCGCCTGAGGATGCTCGCGCCGGTCTTCGTGATGTGGGGCGTCTCGCTCGCGATCGTCGTCTTCGAGCGCGACCTCGGGAGCGCGGTCCTCTTCTTCACGATCTTCGTGATCATGCTCTTCGTGGCCACGGGGAGAGTGGGCTACGTGGTGGTGTCCGTCGTGCTCCTCGCGCTCGGCGCCTTCGCGTGCTACCACCTGTTCTCGCACGTGAAGGTGCGCTTCGACATCTGGATCGACCCCTTCCAGGATCCGTCGAACACGGGCCTGCAGATCGTCCAGTCGCTCTACTCGCTCGCGGACGGCGGGCTCGTGGGGCAGGGCATCGGGCGCGGCCTCCCCACGCTCATCCCCGTGGTGGAGAGCGACTTCATCTTCAGCGCCATCGGCGAGGAGATGGGCCTCCTCGGCGGGGCGGCCGTGATCTTCCTCTACATGCTCTTCTGCGTGCGCGGCTTCGCCACCGCGGCGCGCGCGAAGAGCGACATGGCCGCCTTCACCTGCGTGGGCCTCACCTCGGCCATCGGCTTCCAGGCCTTCCTCATCATCGCCGGCGTGACGAGGCTCATGCCCTTGACGGGCGTGACGCTCCCCTTCATGAGCCAGGGCGGCTCCTCGCTCCTCGCGAGCTTCATCATCGTGGCGCTGCTGCTCCGCGCGGGCGACCAGGCCACCGGGCGCGAGGCCCTCCTCGCGGGCGCCGGCGTGGGCGCCGAGGCGAGGCGGCAGGGCCGAAGCGTCCGTGGCTCGCGCGGTGCGCGCGGCGCACGGAGCGGCGAGGCGGGCGGCGTGCCGAGCGCCACCGGGAGCGCCCTCCACGCGCGCCTCTCCTTCGGCCTCGAGACCCCCGAATCCGGTGTCCTCGGCCGCGTGGCGCTGAGCAAGCGCCTCACCGTGCTCATCACGTTCTTCACCATCATCTTCGCCGTGCTCGTGGGCAACCTCACCTTCGTGCAGACGGTGATGGCGAGCACCTACCAAAACATGCCGAACAACAACCACACGCTCGCGAAATCCGCGCAGGTGCAGCGCGGCGCGATCATCACCTCCGACGGCGTGACCCTCGCGGAGAGCCTGAAGGGCGACGACGGCTTCTACTACCGCAGCTACCCCAACGGCGCGCTCGCCTCGAACGTCGTGGGCTACCTCTCCACGCAGTACGGCTCCACGGGCATTGAGAACTCGATGAACGACGTGCTCACGGGCCACGCGGACTACTCGAACTGGCTCTCCGCGCTCTACTCGCTCGCGGGCATGGAGCAGCCGGGCAACACCGTGCAGCTCACGATCGACTCGCGCATGCAGCAGGCCGCGGAGACCGCGCTCGAGGGGCGCAAGGGCGCGATCGTGCTCCTCAACCCCTCGACGGGCGCCGTCCTCGCGTGCGCGAGCGCGCCGAGTTTCTCCTACGACCAGATCGGCGACCTCATCGCGAGCGGCTCCACGCAGGGCGAGCTCCTGAACCGCGCGACGCAGGCGCTCTACGCCCCCGGCTCCACCTTCAAAGTGATCACCCTCGCGGCGGCGCTCCAGACGGGCATCGCGAACCTCGAGACCACCTACCCCTCGCCCGCCGAGATGGAGATCGGCGGCGCGAACGTGTCGAACGTGGACGACGAGGACTACGGCGACATCACGCTGCGCTACGCGCTCGCCGTCTCGGCGAACACGGTCTTCGGGCAGCTCGCCGTGCAAGAGGGCCCCGACGTGCTCTGCGCCTTCGCGAAGGGCTTCGGCTACGGCACGGAGCTCGGGCAGGACTTCGCGTGCCTCGCCTCCGTGATGCCCGAGCCGAGCGAGATGACGGAGTGGGAGACGGCGTGGGCGGGCTGCGGCCAGCCCGTGGGCGAGCACGCGAGCCCGGCCGGCCCGCAGACGACCGTGATGCAGAACGCCGTGGTGGCCGCCGCCATCGCGAACGGCGGCATCGCGATGAACCCCTTCCTCGTGTCCCGCACGCTCTCTCCCGAGGGCGTGGAGGTGAGCGCCACGCAGCCGCGCTCGCTCGGCCAGGCGGTGGACGCCGCCACGGCCTCCTCGCTCGGCGAGGCCATGCTCGACGTCACCACCGAGGGCACCGGCACCTCGGGGCAGGTGTGGGACGCCCTCGTGGCCGGCAAGACCGGCACCGCCGAGGAAGGCGACCACACGAACTCGCTCTTCATCGGCTACGCGCCCTACGAGCACCCCACGATCGCCATCTCGGTCCTCGTGGAGGGCGAACCCGGCGAGGACGTGCGCAGCTACGCCACGCGCATCGCCGGCCAGGTGCTCGCCGAGAGCCTCTACGTGCAAGCGCAGGGGGCCGAGCAATGACCACGATCTACCCGCTCCGCGCGCGGGCGTTCGGCGCCCGCGCTTCGGCTATCGTTAGAGAGGTACAGATGAGCAGGGGAGCCATCCATGCCTAACGTCACGCCCAACACCGTGCTCGGTGGCCGCTACCAGGTCCTCGACAAGATAGGCATCGGCGGCATGGCCAGCGTCTATCGCGGCATGGACCAGACGCTCAAGCGCAGCGTCGCCATCAAGATCATGCTCGAGCAATACGCGAACGACCCGTCGTTTGCCGCGCGCTTCAAGCAGGAGGCGCAGGCCGCCGCGGCGCTCTCCAGCCCCTACATCGTGAACGTCTACGACTGGGGCAAGGACGGCGACACGTACTACATCGTCATGGAGCTCCTGCGCGGCACGGACCTCAAGACCGGCCTCAAGAACCACGGCGCGCTCGAGCCGCGCAAGGTGGCGCAGATCGCCTCGCAGATCTGCCAGGCGCTCACGGTGGCGCACCGCCACGACATCATCCACCGCGACATCAAGCCGCAGAACATCATGGTGCAGCCCGACGGCAACATCAAAGTGATGGACTTCGGCATCGCGCGCGCGAGGAACTCGCACCTCACGGCCACGAACTCCGTGCTCGGCACCGCGCACTACGTCTCTCCCGAGCAGACGCAGGGCAAGGAGCTCGGCCCCACCTCCGACATCTACTCCCTCGGCATCGTGATGTACGAGGCCGCCACCGGGAAGGTGCCCTTCGACGGCGACGACGCCATCTCCGTGGCGCTCAAGCAGGTGAACGAGGCGCCCGTGCCCCCCTCGAAGCTGAATCCGAAGGTGGACGCGAACCTCGAGGCCATCATCTTGAAGTGCATGGCGAAGAACCCGAACGACCGCTTCCAGAGCGCCGAGGAGCTCCGCCGCGCGCTCGCCGACTACCTCGCCGGACGCCCGATGCCCATCACCATGGGCGAGGCCACGCAGTTCGTGCCGGCCACCCCCATGCGCACCACCGTGGTGCCGGGCCCCGCCACGCAGCGCATCAACCGGCCCGCGGACGCGCGGCTCTCCACGGGCGGCACCATGGGCGACACGCAGCCGCCGCAGCCCTCCCGCCCGCGCCATCGCGGCCTCATCGCGGCGGTGATCATCGCGATCATCGCCGTGGCGGGCGCCGTGGGCTGGCTCATCTTCGGCTCCACGGACCAAATGCAGCCCGTGCCGAACTACGTCTCGCTCACGCGCGCAGCCGCCGAGAAGGCCATCACCGACGCAGGGTTCTTCGAGGTGGGCGACGTCACGGAGGAGTACTCCGAGACGGTCGAGCGCGGCATCGTGCTCTCGCAAGACCCCGTAAGCGGCACGCAGGCGGCGCGCGGCACGCGCATCAACCTCGTGGTCTCGCAGGGCAAGGAGCCGGCCGAGGAAGTGCAGGTGCCCGACCTCAAGAACATGACGCCCGAGGAGGCGCAGGCCGCCCTCGAGGCCGTGGAGCTCAAGGGCCAGGTGGGCGATTCGGTGGCCTCCGACGAGGTGGACGTGGGCCGCGTGGCCGAACAGGAGCCGAGCGCGGGCTCAAGCGCCAAGACCGGCGACACCGTCACCTACCACCTCTCCAAGGGCCCGGACGCCAAGGACGTGCCGAACGTGGCCGGCTACGCGCGCGCCGACGCGGTGCGCGAGCTCGAGGCCGCCGGATTCCAGGTGAGCGTGGACGAGGTCTACTCGAGCACCACCGACAAGGGCTACGTCATCGACTACTCCCCCACCGGCTCGCAGCCGGCGGGTACCACGATCACCATCCAGGTGAGCCTCGGGCAGGAGGGCGTGAGAATCCCGAACACGATCGGCCTCTCAGAAGCCGAGGCCACGCAGACGCTCCAGAACGCGGGCTTCAACGTGAACGTGGCCTACCAGTACAACGACAACCAGCCGCGAGGCATGGTTGCCGGCTACGATCCCGCGGGCACCGCGCCCGCCGGGACCACGGTGACCATCATCGTGAGCCTGGGCACGCAGGACGCGGGCGGCGGCGAGACGCCGCAAGGCGAGTAGTCGCGCGCACATCCACACGACCCGGGCGCACGCCGCGTCCGGGTCTCTCTGAAGAGGAAAGCCATGGCCGAATCGCACGTCGACGTCTTCAACTCGCCCCAGTACTTCTTCGGGCTCATGGGCCACAGCGGCATCGTCGTGGAGGACGAGGCGGGACGCTGCCATCTCTACAGCTACCACCCCGTGGACAACCTCGGCGAGTGGTTCGCGCGCGGCTCCATCGCACAGCTCGCGAACCCCGAGGACGGCGCCTCGTTCGACGCGTTCCGGCGCGCGTGCATGACGTACCACCCGGAGAGCTGGCACAAGGACAAGCGCTCGGTGCGCCTCTTCAACGGCTATAAGTACTGGTACGAGCCCATTCGCCGCGTGCTTCGCCTCGGCGTGACGGCGGACAAGGCCGAGGCCGTGCGCATCTTCTGCGAGCGCTGGGCGAAGGTGCCGCCGTACTTCAACGTGATCACGAACAACTGCGAGGACTTCGTCGACCGCGCGCTCGCCGCGGGCGGCATCATCCTTCGCGGCAAGAACCACAGCCTCGACCACATGCCCATCCCCGACATCGCGTTCGACCACACGACGATGGCCACCTCGGGCATCAGCTCCCTCGCGCGGATCGACTTCGAGTGAGACGCGACGTCGCACGAGTTCTTTGAACCGCATGGCAAGGTTCGGATGGCCGTGGTCTTCGGCCATCCGAACCTTACGTCCATGCGGGCGAGCGTGGAGCGGCTCAATGCTTCGCCTTGCGACGCCGCATGTGCCTCTCGCACCCCTTCTGGATGCACCGCACGCGCGTCTGTGCGGTTTACGGTCTCCCTCCCCGGCATCTATTTTCTAGTGTGTAATATTTGTGGTGAAGTCCCCGCGAGCATTTATTTTCTAGTGTTTAAGGTTAGAGTAGCTGCAGCGTTATCGCACGTACCTGCCTTCGCACTGGAGAGGAGACGTCATGACCGAGTACTTCGACACCGAGCTCACGCCCGAAGCGCCGCGCCCCGACGATGCCCGCCCCGAGGACCGCGAAGTCGCGGAGCCCGCGCCCTCGGATCTCGCGCCCGAGGTGCCCTCGCCCGCCGAGGACATCCCCGAGGTCTACTACGAGCTCGCCGATGAGCTCGCGGAGGTCCAAGGCGAGCTTCGCCGCGCGAGCGGTCCGCGCTCGCACCATCATCCGCACCACGGGCCCCATGGCCCGCACGGCCCGTACGACCCCCAGGGTCCCGACGGCCCGCGCTGCGCGCCGGACACGCGCGAACCCTATCCCGCACCGCGCTTCGCGCACGGCCCCGCGGTGCCCCCGCCGCATCCACACCCCGCCGCCGGCCCCGCGGTGCCCACGCCGCCTCCGCACCTCGCCGGCGGCCCCGCGGTGCCCCCTCCCCCGCCAGGCGAGCCGCCCGTGCCTCCGGCACCGCCGCGCCCGGGCGAGGAACCCCCGCGCCCCGACCCCTTCGGTCCGCGCGATCCGCACGCCCCGCATCCGATGGAGCGCGTCGGCCGCGGCACGAACGCCGTCCTCCACTACCTCGCCGACCACGAAGGGCAGGCTTCACCCGGCACCATGGCCGCCGACCTGCGCCTCTCAAACGGACGCATCTCGAACATCCTCGCCGCGCTGGAGAAGCAGGGGCTCGTCACCCGCGAACACCACGCCGAGGACGGCCGCAAGGTCGTCGTGAAGCTCACGGAGGCCGGCGCCTCGCGCGCGGCGCGCATGGCCCACGGCGTGCGCGGCGAGCTCGCCTCCTTCCTGCGCGATCTCGGCGAGGACGACGCGCGCGAGCTCATCGCCATCTTGAAGCGCGTGATGGTCGTCGTGAAGGAGCGCCGCGACCGCGCGATCGACGCCGAGGTGCAAGGTCTTGTGGATGACGTGATCCGCGAGGCGTAAAGCCGCGCCACCCCCGCGCCAGCCGCCTCGCGCCCCTATACTTGGGAGCACCAGCGCCCTCGTAGCTCAGGGGATAGAGCACCGCTCTCCTAAAGCGGGTGTCGGCCGTTCGAATCGGCCCGGGGGCACCAGACAAAACCGCAGGTCGGAGGCTAGATACGGCATCCGACCTGCTTTCATTAT
Source organism: uncultured Atopobiaceae bacterium (assembly GCA_947625235.1). Taxonomy (GTDB): domain Bacteria; phylum Actinomycetota; class Coriobacteriia; order Coriobacteriales; family Atopobiaceae; genus CANRLS01. Next base: position 12,454 of record CANQNP010000006.1, read on the forward strand.
TCAAGGTTGGACGGCATCGTCCAACATGGACGTCCAACATACTGTTCAAACTCGGCATCTTTCAACGAGGGGAAAGTGGTGTGGTGAAGGGAGCGGCTCAGCCGGTTTGGCTGGTGAAGGACATCGCACGCAACCTTGTCTGGGCATGGAATAGACACCGCATCCAAAGACACCGCGCGCACGAGAGCGACAATCTGCACCTCGGGATCAAGCGCTTAGAAGAGCATCAAGCAAAGACATGTTGGACGGACGGGTGACACGTCGGAGAACGTTCAGCAGTAGAAGCACGGGAAAGCGCTGGTGACGCCTCGATTCCTTCGGCAATTACGGGTGATCGACAGAGATTAGCTTCAGAGAATTCGGAGTCGACGGGGAGCCGCTCCGTCAAATCGACACGATCGTCCCGATTCGATGCTCCTTGAACTGCGGAATGCCCGTGTCTAAGTCCATCACTCCGGAAGAAACAGCGATCTTATTCCTACTCCAGTCCCATGAAATTCATGAGCCAGTCCCTCGAGACTCGCCAGACCCTACCGACCCTGACACCCTTGAGTTCCCTGTCCCTCAGCATCCTACAGACCGTCTGCTGCGTGACGCCGAGTCCCTCGGCGACTGTCGATGGGGAAAGCATCAGTCCCTCGCCGCGATGATTATGGTCGACGGCGTCCTCCCACTTCAGCTTTGCAGTTCTCTTCGGCATGTGCCGGGTCCTTTCCTGCGTGATTTCCGCTATCCGTTTTCCGTCATTTGTCAGGTTGATCCAGAGAGCCGTTGCGACAATGGCCGAAGCTTTCCCCGCCCCGGCATCCCGGATGGCCCACCAATACAGAGGGGCCATCGGGACGCCTCATACTTGCGAATAGGGTGAGCCGCATGGCGATGATCCTGTTTGCTTCCTGTACGAGGACGACGCGGAATCGGCGTTCACGGCAATATGAATGCAATGCTTTTCGCGCATGCGACTCGCGCCGCCACCCGTTACCTTGTTAGACGCTGTCACTACTGATTGGTATCGCCGTCTAAGTAGGCCCTGAGCTTCGCTAAGTCGACGCCGATGCAGCGAAGCCGATGGCCATCTCCGTTGACATCTTTCTGCGGGTTACAGCCATTACTGTCCGTGATCCTTATCTTGGCCTCTTTCATCGCATCAAGCGTCTTGCGGTAGTCAAAGCCTTCGGCTTCCAGAGCCTTTTGAAACTCGTTGCCGATGATGAACACCTTCCCAGCAGCCGATTCGTCTGACCCTTGCTCGTCAGGTTCAAAGCATCCAAGGCAATGTATGGCATCTTCGGTGAAGCTGGCTCTATTTGCGGCAATCCAATCATCCAAGGTCTGGATGGCCTGGCGGTCCGTATCAAGTTCATCGGGACTGGTACTGTTCTCGAGGACCCACCATGCATTCTCGACGCCCTCCAGGGCGAGGTCGTCCCAATCTTTGGGCTCATCCGAGAAGATCGCCTCGCTCGCGATGGCATCCGCGAGGGCACAAAGAGCGAGGATGTCGGTCTGGGGGTACTCCGAGAAGTGCTTTGCGAACCAGCACCTTATCTTCTCGAACCGCTGCCTGAGGGTTTCGATGTCGTACCCCTGCACCGCTTTTATGAAAGCCCTACCTGCCACGCCATAATGGTCGGCAACAAAGTTGTGGACTTTCTTGCCGGTCCCCACATCATCGAACGGCTCGGCGCGGACGTCGAGGGTGCGGTTGCGCGCGCCCTGCTGCGTGCTCGACGTCGTGATGGGTATCTCGCCCGTGCTCATGGTCAGGTTGGCCCACGACTCGCTGGACTTCAGCGTGCGGTCCCGGTTGAGGGCGCCTTGCTCTCGACCGAGCGACAGCTCGTATATCAGGTCCTCAGCGGCGCTTTGCTTCCCGCGCTGGTTGAACGACCCCTTGGCCTGCAGCTCGTCGATCGGTAGGGGTAGGTTGCGCAGACGGGCAGCGCTCTTTATCAAGGACTTCGGAGTATCGCTGTAGTTGCGGAGGTAGCCGCCCGCCTCGGTGGGATTGCCCCAGATGGACGCTGCAGCCTTCAATGCCGCCGTCTTGCCGCTTCGGCTGTTGCCCCAGAAATGGACGATGCATGATTGGAGACCAAGGACGGCGACGAGCACCGACGCGCAGCTCACGGCGAGCATGAAGCGGAAGGCCTCGCTCGCCTCCCTGAGCGGGCGCATGAAGTCGACCCACTCCCCGAGTCCGCCCTTGGGGCTGGCGAAGGGCGCGGCCGCGTCCACGTCGCCCGTGCGGGCGTCGAGCATCAGGCCGTCGACGCCCTCGTCGTAGGGCATGAAGTGTCCGAGCGGCTCGATCCAGCCGAGGCGTGAAACGCACCGGCGCTTCTCGCGTCTGTCGGGTTGGGCGTCGAGGTCGGTGAGGTACGCGACGATGTCGCGAGCGTTGGCGGAGGAGATGTTCGCGCCCGCGGGTGCGAGCTCGTCGACGATCGTGCGGGTGTTGAGCAGCCTCGGGCGGGTGACCACAACCTCGCGGAAGGCGCCTCCAGCCATGAAGCCGATGAGGTTGCGGACCTCGCCGGTGTCGATGTCCACGTAGTCAGCGAGGATCTGCGGGGCCGTCGCCGTGACGAGAACGTAGTCGCCGTCCTTGTTGCGTTTGCGGAGGGCCCCGTCCTCGTCGACGTACCACTTGCCGCGTTCATCGGGCCGGTGGTCCCAGCGCATGGACTCCAGTGCCCTGTCGATTGTGCGCTCGCCGTAGGTGCGCTCGCCGCGTCGCTCATCCCACTTGGGGCGCATGAGGTTCGACCGTCGGAACAAACGGTCCATTTGCTCGCGGTTATGGCATGTGTAGTAGGCAAGCTTGTCGCAGAGAGCCATGTCGGCGCTCGAGTCATCGTAGTTATACGCTGAGATATCACCTTCGTAGAGAGCCTTGTTCTCCGCGCCCCTCGGCCCGTCGAATAGCGCCCTGAGAACCTCCTCGTCGGGGAGGGGATCCAGAGCCTCATTGCTCGAATGACTTTCATTCGATGACTTTGCACCGTCTTCGGGCTGAAGCAACTGCAGGATGCGGTCGCGGCCTTCACCGCCATCACTCAAGCGGTTGTACGCGTGACCACCCTCATCCACATAGACGTTCCCCGTCATGGTGAAGTAACGCGCATGATCGTAGACCTCGACGGCGGAGCCATCGGGTTGGGTGTGCTTGCATGCGGTGAGCCCTTCGGGCTTCTTTCCTAGGCAGACGAGGTGGAGTCCGTGGCCCGAAGGCGAGATTTCCGTGTATGTGTCCGACGAGCGCACGAGCTCCTCGTACTTGGGATTGATATGTCCCTCGTCGTCAAGCACGTGGTCCAGATCGACTCCCATGAAGGGGTCGTCTTCGTTGAAAACGAAGCCAATGCCATCGTAGCCACTCGCATCAGACAGATGCGCAACCACTTCAAAACTGCACCAGGATGAGGGATCTGTAGTACTCGCAGGATGCTCTGTAGTCGGGTTATAGGGCACCTTCGTTAGCTTACCGTCTCGGTTCTCGTACCTCCAACAGATCCACTGATTGCAATCGCGAAGCTCTTGCGGAATATTGGCCCACATGTCGCAGCGCCTTGTCACTGGAGCCTCAGATTTGAACAGGTCGGCCGTACTTGCGATACCGGAATGGGATTTCGGTACTTCATAACCCGTGGTATAATTATTCGAAATTGGCTCAAGGCTGTTTGCAGTAGCCTTGCAAGCCTCTTTACTTACGTCCTCCGTACCCGTTTTTGACAGGGCCGGTACGGAGGACGTTTCATCATTATTGAACATGCAACTGTTCCTCCTCGATTTGTTGAGATGCAGCATTAGTACTTCGTAGGTTCTCGGAATCCTTGTTGCCTCCCTTCGCGATGAACTCTTGAAGTTGACCTACAGAGAAATACCAGCGCCTTTTTCCGACTTTTACTCCCGGAATCACGCCGGCTCTAGCGAGCATGCACAAGTACTTCTGAGAGATTCCGGTCTCACGAGAGAGATCGGCCGTAGTAATCAGACGAGGAAAGTTCTCGATAGGAATACTCTCTGCCATTATGTTCACCTCCTTTGGTGTTATTGGCCAACTATTACCCTCTGAAAGAGGCCGTGGCTCTTATGTCTATTCCAAGGTATAGCAGATCCAAAGTTCCTGGAAAAGGGTGGTTTTACAAGATAATGCGTAGTCATTGCTCCTGAGTGTGTTACAATTCTCGAATCTGTGGGAACTCCCAATATAAAGTATGCCCCGGCAATTCACCCACTTGGTAATTCGATTCTGGCCATAGTTACGAAGATCACCGCATCACACTTTCTTCACAAATCGTCCTCCTCGCTGGACAGGAATCACACGGGAGTGGGAAGTTGAGGGCTATGGCAATCTAATGATGGTGCTCAGAATAATCACGCCGAAGATTGTGATGAGTTGCGCTTGAGCAACTACTTGTAGCTGCTAGAAGCTAGTATTTGCTCCTCATTACTCATTTACTCAGTGACTGCGAATAGATGGATCATAGAAAACAGGACGAAGCTACCAACTTGGAATCCCAGACTATTAACACGTCTCTTGTTAGGAATTGTTGAGCGTGATGAGTTGAACCACATAGTTCGAGGTTAGAGTATCCGTATTATGCTCAGCTTCAATCAGATTGATGTGAGTTAGTACTCACGACTAGCAAGGCAATTTTCCGAGGTACGAGACTTCACTGAACTCTCAGCGTGGTTGAAGCGAACGAGCGAACTCATTGACACACTCCAACCTCTCCCATGAGAGCTGCTCTATCCTCTCCGCCCATGTCTCTCGCATTCCTTGTCTTGCGAAGACTTCGCTGATCATTGTGGACCTCGGATCTCTCGCAATATTACTCGTGCATTGCTAATGAATGCAGCCCAACGACCTGCTCTCAGATTGAGGCGATCGAATAATTATTCGTCGGGGAACTGGCGATCATTCGAGCGGGGAGCATGCATGATAAGATTGTGGACAGCCCCGAATCGCCGGAACCGCCCACAATAGCCTACCTACTCATCTCTAGATGACACGGAGATTCGGTCACCATCTCAGAAGGAGAAGAAGAGCCGCGCCTCCGAAACGCTTATTGGAGCCCTCTACCCTTCCGACAACGTTACCGCTCCAATCGGAGTCGTAGACGATTCCGTTACGCTCGACCCTCCCTATTGGATTACCGCTCCACTCGGAATCAAAGACAATGCCGTCGCCTTCCACCCTGCCAATGACGTTTCCACCCCATTGTGAGTCGTAGACCTTGCCCTCGTTCTCGACCCGGCCGATGGCGTTTCCTCCCCACTCAGAGTCATAGACAGTTCCGTCATTCTCGACTCTCCCTATGGCGTTGCCGCCCCACTCGGAGTCGTAGATGATCGATGCCATTTGTCCCCTTCCTTTCCGTTATTCCTTCGTGGGAATTGCCCTATCCGATTACCCACTTCTCATTGTCCGATCCGCATATTCAGCTGGACTGAGATTCGTTAGATCGTCCAGATCTCCTCGCTGAGCTTGTAGAGCATCGCCTGACGCTCTTCAATCGCTTTAGGCCCCCACTCGGACCACTCTTCCAGCTCATCGTTCAGTCTGGTGATCGCGGTATCCTTGCCAGAGCGATCTAATGCGGCAATCGATCGGGTCAAATAGCAGCCAGATTCCGCGTATGCTTTGAGCTTCTCTTCGAAGGTAAGGTTGCCGACCGAACCATTGCGGGGCTGTTCCAGTGGCGTCAGATTGCCAATGAGCCCCTTGTAATAGTCATAACGCTCCTTGTCGAGTCCGTAAGGGATCTCATTGGGTTTACAGGTTTTGGGCATGATGTGTTCGACTTGCAATTCATAGAACGGCTTCATATCGGCACTCTTCGGACTCGGGTTGCCCTTCGTCTGGGCATCAACGTAGGAGGCGATTCGGTAGAGAATCGCTTTCACGCAATAATGAGCTGTCGAGCCGTATCCGATGCTTGCGAATCTCTCTGCGCTGCCCTGCTTCCATGCGGTCAGTTGGGGTCTCACGACCTCGTAGATGAAGTCTTCGAGCTGGTCTGGAGTGACGATGCTCCTCAACGGTTCACACCATCTCACAAAGATGCGCTCAATCGTGGTCGATCTGGTTTTGCTGATCATCGAGTAGTAGACAACAGATTCGATGACCTCCTTTAGCTTGGTGCGGGCATCTGCGTCCAACTTTGAGGCTGCCAGCAAAAGCAGCAGATGATACCTATAGGTTCCGTTTCCAAGTTTGTTCACGTTCCAAATGTGCCTATCTTCGTCATCGTCAGCGTTCAGGTAACGCATGTAGTCCTTTGCTCCCTCGAGCAACTCTTTGGCGAAGCCGATAGGATCAGTTGCGTATCCGCTTTCCTTATGGTTGCAGATCCAATCGGAGACGTCTCCTTCGGGTATCACCCTGTCAGCCATATCAGACGTGTCGTAGCGGGCCATGAGGTAATAGCGAAGGAATCGGAGAGGTTTGTCCTCGGTATAGCTGCGTCCCCTCCCCTCTAGCACTAGGGTCATTTCCTTCCAGACCCCATTGAGCTCGTTGAAAAGGCTGCGGTTCCGGCTTTCAAGACCCCTGAAAACCATGTTCTTCACGAGGTCCATCTCGCTAAGATTGACTCCCCTTTTGTTGATGGTCTCGAAGATCTTGAGAGCTTGGGCCATATCTGGCGTGGCGATCCGCACAAAGCAGACCTTATTGATGAGAAGCCCGTAGAACATGGAGAGCTCGCTGGCTTCTTGGAAGTTCTGCTCGAGGTAATAGAAGATCGTGTTCGCAGCGCGGCAGAGACGCTTGGTGCTCATCGTCGTATCGTCTTCGGGCAATGGGAAGGTCTCCGACTCAGCTATCCGTTTCAGGCAGTCTGTCGCATCCTCGTACTGGAGGACGACTCGATAGACCTTCTCCACCTCACCGTAGATGTTCGTCTTTTTGTCTTGTATTAGCCCGTCGTCGAAGTCACGGCCAAGCTGTCGACAGAGATGCCTGACCACGCTCAGCATGATGAAGAATGTCGTCAGGCGCTGCTGGCCGTCTATGAGTTCCAGCTCCATACCGTCCTCGGTAGGGCACACGACGATGCTTCCGGTGTAGTAGGCGTTGTCTGGGTTCTGGCCGAAGGACTCTGTGATGTCCGCCAGCAGCTGCTCGACGTTCTCCTCTTCCCAGACGTACTCGCGTTGGTAGTCTGGGACGATATAGAAGTCATTGAACATCTCCCCTATGTTCAAATCTTCGAAGTCGATGTTGCTGAGCATTACGTTGGCCTCCCTGTCATCCCGTTGCGTGCCAGATACAGGAGAGGCAGCGATCTCTCAAGGCATGGGCATCGGTACCCACAACTTGTTCGTTGATCAGGCTGAATTGGTAGCGAAGCTGTCCGTTCAAGACTGATGACATCGCAGCAACCCTCCCCTCGTGAGACCTGGGGATGGCCACACTGCGTTCATTGGGAGGACACCCCCGGTTCTGCCAAGAACTGCAGGAAGACCATCTCGCAAGAGAGGGAGTAACTGCTCGGAGGTGCCCCCCAAGGAAGGCACTTCCTCTCTGATTGATGGTCGTAGCGCTCTGCGGACAGAGCCCCACAGTTCTTGGCGTTGTCGAGTATAGGACGGCAGCAAGAGCAGCGCTCTCGCCTTAGGTCGGCGGCGAGAGTGAAAACGCGAACGTGGGAGAACCCACTTCATCGGGGCAATATACGAGTCCGTAAGCGAGGCCCCATCGGGGTTTCGCTCGGATAGTCCCCCATTTAGACTCTATGTATGGCAAAGTCGACGAAAGCCGAGGTAGAGAGGCGCGTTTCCTTCGTTGCGGGAATGCTTGTCGAGGGTAGGTCGCGCTCCCAGATATGCGCATATGCGCTGGAATACTGGGGCGTTTCCGACTCGCAGGCAGATCGATACGCTGCCCGAGCCCGCGAGCTCATACGTGATGAGTGTCGGGAGGATTTTGCCTACGAGCGCGCCCTCGCGAGAAGACGCTTAGATGATCTTTACGCGAGGAGCCTAGATACAGGCGACCTCAGGACAGCGCTCTCGGTGGTAAGGGAGACGGTGGAACTCGAGGGGCTCAGCACCAAGAATATGAGTGAGGAGACTGATGCAGATCTTGGCTACTACAAGGCCATGTCCATCTACGCGCAGGCTGTCAGGGCATTCTGCACTCCGGAGCAGCTTCAAGGGATAGTCCGGATGAGCAACGAGATGGGCGGGCACCTCGACTTCGCGACCATGCCGGACTATGCCGAGAGGAAGGATAGGGAGAGAACACTCGCAATCGCGGTTAGCGACATGGAGACCCTGGGTCGCACGAGGACGCGCGAAGAATTAATCGAGGATGGTGTGTTTGACGCGATCCCGCCGATTTGATGGGGATTAGGCTCGATATGCGTCTCTCCTTGCGATCTCTCGGTAGATGGTGGCACGTGATATTCCGGTCACGTTTGCAATCTCGCTCACGGGTTTCTGGCCCTCGCGGTAGAGGGCGATTGCGGCATCCATCTTTCCAGTATCGACTCTTGGTCTGCCCCCGCAACTTCCTCTTTTCGCCTTGGCAATGGCGATACCCTCAGCTTGCCGTTGTTTGATCACCGAACGCTCGAATTCCGCAAACGCGGAGCTGATGGTGAAGAAGAGCTTGCCCTGTGGAGTTGAGGTGTCGATCTTCTCGTGTAGTGACACGAGGTCCACGTTCTTCGTCTCCAGCTCCTCTGCGAGTTCGAGTAGCTGTTTTGTCGTTCTGGCAAGTCTGTCGAAGGAAAGAACCACTACGGCGTCCCCATCACGGAGACGGCTCAGCATATCGTCGAGAGCAGGGCGCGACGCCTTAGCGCCGGAGACCTTGTCTATGAAGATGTTTCTGTCCTCGATACCCTCAGCCCTAAGTGCCTCGACTTGACGCACCTCATTCTGTTCAACGGTGCTGACTCTCGCATATCCGAACCTCATGGCTGCCTCCCGAGTATCTCATAACGTCTAGTTATCTTACATGAGACAGTCTGTGTTATAAGACGAGTTTTGAGACACTTTCTCCCATACTTTGCAGGTTCTCGGCAAGCGGAATCTCGGTGTCTCACCACCTGTACCTTATGAGACACCGATGAGTGATTCGAAGTTGCCCTTTTTGTTTCGAGCTACTCGCTGAACTCGTAGTCGTCGAGCCCGAGTGTGCGCAGGTTTTCCTCCACGATCTTTATGTCCTCGCCGGTAAAGCCCTGTTTTGTTTCGATGTCGACTGAAAGCCCGATGACCGTTCGCGCATCTACATTCGAGTTGAGATTGTTGATGATCTCTTGAATGACATCGTTCACTTGAGTGATAGCGCCATCGATCTCGAGATCCAAGTTCAGCACAAAGTGATGCTTGGTTATGGATTGTACAGGCGGTTTAGGCTCGACAAATGGCATTGGCGGCGTTCTGACGAACGCTGGGGGCGTAGCCTGAGGGATGTCAGGATCTTTCTCTTGCATATCAGCGGCTCTGCGCTCCGCATCGATCTGAGCCTTCGCCACGTCAGTCTTTACCAGCAGGCTGCTCGGATACACCTGCGTATTGGCATCCCCGAGATGCAGGTCGACATAGCGCCCATCCTCATAGCCTGCCGCAATGCCGAAATACTCCCCAGAGCCAAGACCCGCACGCACAGAGCGCTCCAACACGTCATAGGAAACAAGGCGCGGGTAATAGCAGTACTTGCAGAGCTGCTCCCAGAACTCCCCTATCCCGATCGAATCGCGGCCTCTCCAGCCGTATTGATCGAGCTCCTTTTTGAGGAGCATTGGCGCCCACTCGTCGATCACCGCTTCTTCGCTACGAAGCTGCTGTCCTGCCGCATCCACCGTGTTCTGCGAGCTTCTGAGCGTGATAACGTCCCACTCAATCGCACCAGCTCCGTTGGCAAACGGATAGAGCAAGAACTTATAGCAGTCATCGAGAAGCGCCTCGATGTTCTTCTCTTCCATGTTTTGGTTGTTGAGGGCTTCCCTGCTTTGGACCGCGTCGAGGTTGAGCCGCTCGCGATCGTCGTAGATGCCCTCCCATGCCAGATAGCGTTTCGTCTCCTGTAGAAGTGGCGTGATGCGCGACGAATCCGGTGCCACGAACACGACGGTGTTCTTGTAGGTGCGGGGAGCGTTGCCGTGGTTTGCAAGTAGCTCTTGCGCCGCTTTTTGTGCGGGATCCTCTCGAAATTCCGTGGAATGCTTGCCACGGAAGTCGAGGAACACGAGCTTGAGGTCCTTGGTATCTGGCACTTCGCTGCTACCCATGGGCCAGCGTTGCACACTCGCAAACGGGTTCCTGCGTTGCATCATCTTTTGCAGACGCTTACGGATCTCCGCCTCGGCGATATCGTCTTGCATCTGCGCGACGCGATCCGCCACGGTCTTCGCGAGCGTGGGCTTCGTGTCGTACCAGAAGCGCGAACCACTCTCATCGGTGTAGAAGTACTGGGCGTCGCGTCTAAGCTGCAGGATGGCATCGCGGAAGACGGCTGAGTTCTCGCCCGGCTGCACGGTACCGAGCAGCACATGCGCCATCTCCACACCGCGCGCGCCCTGCCCCGCCGCATCCGGCGCGCTCCCGAGGAATACCGTCCGCGCGGCACTCAAAGTGGCGGTGTTTTGCTGGAGCCGGGGGTTCGCTTCGTCGATCTTGCGAGGAAGGGCACCCTCACCATCAACCTCGGTGCTCACGACGGCAGTCCATCCATCATTCAGGTAGCGCGTAAGCTCGTCTTGAACCGAGGCATCGTAGAGCGGAAGCGATCCCGGCATGATGAGGGCGGACTTGTCGTTGGCCACCCAAAGCTGGTGGATGACCGCCGCCATGAAGCGCAGCACGCCACGGGTGCGCTGGAAGCCCTCGAGCGTGGACCAATCCTCGTAGAGACGGTCGTAGATCTCGGGATGGATGGGATAGCAGGCCTTCATACGGTTCAGGTAGTCGAGCTCGCGAGCCTCCATGGGAAAGTCCTGGCTGTTCGCCTGATAGAGCTCCGAGAAGGCACGGCAGACGGCGTCGCGCTTCTCCTCGTCCTCGCAGTCTTGGAAGAGCCTGCGGCTCACGATCTCGAAGCCCTCGTCCACCGAGACAGGCTTCCAGATGGCTTCCATGCGACCGAAGGTATGCTCGATGGCCTCAAGCGCCCGCTGTCCGGCATCGCCGCCGATCTCGCGCTCGGATTCGGGGATGGACGCCACGACGATCGTGTTCTTGCTCGCGCGCGCCGCCTCGGTGAGCTCTTGGATGAAAGTGATGAGGTTGTCGAAGCTGCCTGCCTCGAGCCCTTCCGCACCATAGAGCTTCTTCGCATAGGCCACGAGCTCGTCTATGAGGATGAGGCAGGAGCCGCATTTATCGAAGAGGTGCCGAAGCGCATTAGAACCCGGCGAAACGTGGTTTTTGTCAGCTTGGCGAACGTTGCGGTAGAGAGTGTTGTCGCCCGTACTGCGGCAGAGCTGCGCCGCGATCTCGCCCCAAAGGGTGTGAATACGCATGCCTGGCAGGTAGGCCGGCTGCTGGTAGGTGGAGGGGTCGAGTGCTGTGCCCACGATGGTGACGACGTGCACCTGCGGTAGGCTCTCGACACCCGCGTCTTTCAGCGTGGGCTCGAGAATCGCCCTCGTCTCGCGATTGCGAAGCAGCGCGCCACCGCTCTTCATGAGGTGGTAGAGCGCGAGCATGGAGTGCGTCTTGCCACCGCCGAATGCGGTCTTCAGCTGCACGACGGGCTCACCGTTGCCGCTCGTCACACGCTGAAGCGCTTGCACGAGAAGATTCTGCATACCCTCCGTGACGTAGGTGCGCTGGAAGAACTCGACAGCATCTTGGTACTCGATGGCAGCACGACCACGAGCCACTTGGTTCAGGTCAGCCGCAAACTCGGCTTTGCGGTAAAGGCCGCCTGCCACGTCGGGATGCGGTTTGATGACGTCTCTCCAGCTGGGATAGCCGGAAAGCGCGTAGGTCTCGGCTAGCTTTGCCTGCTTCTTTGTGAGCTGTTTGTCTGAGCTTTTCGCTTCGGCTTTCGAGGAGCCGTCAACGTTGCCATAGCGCACGATGCGCTTCAGTTCATCGATGCGATCTGAGGGCATTGAGCCGTCGTTGAAACGACTCTCAGGGAGTTCCACCTCACGGCAAAGCCTCGTCATCGTGTCAAGGTCACGATACGCATCATCGTCTGATGCGTCATTCCAGCCACGATGCGCGGTTTCATTGCGCGTGTTTCTGAGCTCCTCAGCCCACGAACGGCAGTCGTTGGGAAGCACCTGCCGGAAGATGTCGCGCCAATGGAGGTTGAGGAGCAGGAGGAGGATGCTGATATCCAAGGAGCCGAGTAGTTCGGAATCCTTGCCAGAAGTTGCTATGTTTCTGCGCTGGTCGTCGTAGAGCCTGTCGTAGACCCCCTCGATCCACCACCTGTCGCGGAATTGTTGGCGAAGCTTCTTGTAGATGAAGAGAGAGAGGCCACGATAGAGCAGATCGAATCCTTTGTTGATGTAGTCGTAATTGCGTGCGTCAGCCATGGTGTCTACTCCCCTATGCGAGATCAAGCGTGCCCTGAGTGATGCCGCTATCGCGGTAGCGATCGGCCTCGAGTGCAATGTCTTGCCATGAGATCACGAGGCTGTTGTAGGCATTGGCATCCTTTGTCCAGCCGTGTGCGTCTGCGATGGAGAAGAGACGGTACGCGAGGTTTCGAGCGTGCTCAGCGTCCATCACAGAGAAGCCCGCGAGCGCCTTGGCGCAGGCGTCGATGCCGCCGCTTTCAAGTTCACGCACGAGCGTTTGCGTTTTGAGCCACTCGCTTGACATCTTCGGGAGCTCCTTCGGCAGATTTTCGCGCCTCACGAGGTGCACAAGCCCTTTGCCGGATGTCGCCGACCCCTCTTCAGCGAGCGCTTGGATGGAGCCGTTCTTCGCACGGGCAAGCACATCCGCTTGGCCGTACTCGAGATCGTCCCAACCCACCTGGCTATACAGGTCGACGCACAGACGCGTCTCGCGTCCGAAGTCGTCGCTTTGATCGGAGAGGTGCCGGTCGAGCTCGTCGTTGATGAGCTCAAGGGCGGCTCGTACACCCATGGTCTGGCCATTCGCCTCGAGCACCTGCGAGTACTTAGAGAAGACTTCCATGCCAGGTCCAATTGCCGCCTGCGCGAAGTCGACTGGGGCGATGTGGGAGTTCTGCAGCGTCTTGAGCGCCGGCCCCATTGTGCGGCGAAGCTCCCGCACGAAGTCACGCCGAGTGGTCACAGGCGCGTCCTCAGGACGCTTGCGGCAGACGATGACGATGGAGGAGGCGAGAGCGTTGGTGCCATAGGCCACGGAGCGATTCTTCATTTCGGATCGCATGGGCCAGGTTCCGGTGATTTCAAAACCTGCTGTCAGAATTGCGGAGAGCATTGTTTCCCAACCAGTAGAGGCAGTCCCGGTGGCGCTCGCGTCCTCCTGTTTATATGCGTAATACACGGTAACGGGAATGTCCTCTACTGCATCATGATTAATGCAGGTGAGTGCCTGTGTCATGCCTGTTTCGAAGAACTGTTGTGCTTCTTTCTTCCCACCCTTGAAACGGAATTGGGAAGCAACCAGTTCTTCAGCCTTCGGCACAAGGAGCGTTCTAAACAAATCCGGATAGATGTTCTGCAAAGAGAGTCGAAGCCAAACATAGAAGTAGTCTGAGAGATCCGCATATTCTATATTGTCGTAATAAGGAGGATCAGTAGAAATGACATACTGTCCAGTGCTGGTATCAGACTGAGCGGCGATTTGATCCGCTTGGCCTCCTTGCTCACACCAAGGCAAGTTGAGCAATACTTTTACAACCCACTCAACCATGCTGGAAAAAGAGCCAGTGGAACTACTAAACGGGTTACCTTCCGCGAAGTCCCAGGACATTGGGATTGCTTGACGCCCAAATGTATTGCGTATCTTTACATAACCATTATCCCAAGAGCACATAGAACTGGATCTATCCGTCAAACGATCGATCATAATAGCTAAATAGACTTCTAAAGCTTCTGCGTAAGCTTTTACCCCTGAACCACTTGATGCAAGAGCCTCAATACTCTCAGCCATTGCTGCTGCTCGCGCATCTTCCTCAACCTCTTGCCTAATTTCATCAAGCAGCGACGAGAACGACGTGAGCATAGTGAGTTGTCGATTAGTAAATAGATCGCTGATCTGATCAAATCCATAAAGCGGAACGCTCACGCGGCATTTACCTGAGAGCTGTCCTTTTGGAGGATTCGAAGGTCGCGGCACATCCGCTGCGTGAGCTTGTTTCTCATTCGGCGAGACAAACGCTCTCCCCCTCTTACTCTCTGCCACGATCGCCATGAGTCGCTCGCCCATGCGACCCGCCCGTGCCTCGGAGCGAATATAGGGAAGCCCGATCGGTTCGCCACAATGGACGCACACAGCACCGCGCCGATCTATCGTGCCCTTCCTGTCGCTCAGACCGGGCTTCACCTCGAAGTCGAGCTTTCCATCGTGCGTGATGGGCTCGACATGCCATTCCTTGCCCTTCTTCTTCGAGATGTCCCAAGAGTTCACTAAGGGGGCTTCATGATGGCAAGCAGGATTCGGGCAGGTGACGGTCCTAGCCCACTTCCACGCAATAACGGTGGATTCACCACCACCCTGATCTTCGGGTATTTCTACCTTCGGATAGAGATGCCCGATCTTTTCGAACGCGAGGGCGCGGAGCATGGTGCCGTAGTACTCGACGTCAGCGGCAAGACCAGTGCTTCCAGGCCAATCACTCTGGATCTTCTTCTTGCGCGCCTCCGGATTCACAGGAGGCATACCCGCGAACTTAGGCGGAATCTCGATCTGAGCTTTGTTGATTAAGACGGCAACGGGGTTGAGGTCATGCGCAATGGCTTCCAATCCCAATCTTTGGGCTTCAAGAGGGATAGACCCCCCCCCGGCAAATGGATCAAGCAATGGTGGCAAGTTGTCGCCGCACGAACGCTTAATCTCAGCTTTCGCCTCTGCGAGCACCTCTTCGTTATTCGAGTTCTCCCATACGACCAAACGCTCGAGGATTCCGAAGAGCCTCTGGCGCTCCCGCTCTTGGTCTTCTTCGGTGGGGAATTCCTCGGGATGAGCGGATGGATCATCAACAAGGGACGACCAAATCACTGCTCGAGCTGTAGCAAGAGGCTTGCGTGACCACCAAAGATGCAGGGTCGATGGGTGCCCGTGGCGTATCGACTTCTCACGCGCCGATGCGGCGTTAATCGCGTCAAGCGGCAGTGCTACCTCAATGAGCTTCTTCTTCACAGCGCGCCTTCCTCTTGGTAGATGACCTCGCCTTGCTTGAGGAGTGCTTTGAGACCATACGTGATTTTCATCCCCGCGAGATCGAGACGGTTCACAAACGGCCTCTTCAGGTAGATCGTCTGCACAACCACCGGATCCTCTTCCGTGCTGTCCATGACCACGATGGCAAGGATGAAGGAATCCGGGTTGTTGAGTGCCTGCTGGACTTCATTGGTCGTGACGGTCACCTCGCCGGTGTGGGCGCTCACGCCTTTAACCTCGATGAACCTGAGCAGCGGTTCGTTTGCGGAGCCCACCGCGCCGCTCCGCGCGCTCTCCACGTCATAGCCCACGTTGAGCCGCGAAACGTCCTTCGGCGCGTAGCCGAGCATCTCCTCGGTCTTCATGACTTCGTTCATCGCCACCGCTTCGATGCGCTGATTCCGGTTTTGGCGCTCGGTCACGTCGACCTCGATGTTGAGGAGCTTCGCGATAAGCCCACGTGGGATAACGATGGAGCAACCGCTCACGCGAGGCGGCGTGGCGAAGATGACTTCCTCTTTCTCCAGCTCTGCGAGACGTCTCGCCTTACGCTCCTTAAGTTGCTCCACGCGCGTCTTCGCCTGCGACGCTGCCAGCTCGTACTTTGAGTGCTCCTTCGCCTTCTTCGCGAGCTGCAAGGCCTGATAATCGGCTTTGCTGATCTCCATACTCAAGCGCTTCGAGACCTCATCACGGACCTTCGCGATATGAGGAAGGCGCTTCTGCGCGACCGTTTCTCTCCTTTCCTTCGCGAGATAATTCACTGCGTAGGACTTCGCTCGACCCCACGCATCATCGCCAAATGGCATCTCACATCCGAGATATGCCTCTATAGCCTCTCGCTCGTCATCTTTTGGGGCATCGTAATCGAGATAACGCGCATTGCCCGCAGGGATTGGCTCGGAACCAGTGCTCTCTCCGTCGTCGGACGCTCCGGGAATTTCGACGTAGGAGAGGTAGCGCTCAAGTGTATGCGACATACCCGAATCCGTGGGCTTCCCGTCGCACACTTCGCCCTCCACTGAGAAGAGGAGCTTTGGTGTGGTCCCCCAGTCATGCGGAGCGACAAGAATAGTGCCTTGCTCCCGAGCCTCCCCGATCTCGTCGAGCGCAGCAAGCAAGACGCTATCGACGAGAGGATGCCCTGGGTAGACGAAGAGCGCCTCTGGTTTTGCCGAATGAACTGCGGAGCGCTCAAAGCACACACGCTCATATTTCCTCAGTACGGCGTGCTCGCCATAGAGCCCGAGGGCCTTCTCCCGCACCTTTTGCGGCACCTTGGTGATGTGCAGACGCCCAGGTTCAGGCTGCGTATAGCTGCCCCCGAGGCGTCGGAGCGCCCGCATGAAACAGCTCGCCACGAAGTGCGGCTCGAGCTTATGGGCAAGCTCGCGCTCCATGTCCTCTCGAACACGCTGCACACCCGCCACGCCCATGACCGTGTCGTCGAGCGCCCGCTCTTCGAGCACCTTCATGAGCTCGCTGAAGTCCGTGGAAGCCTCTACCACATGGTTCAACCTCTCGCGAACTTCCGGGTCATCGCCGTAGCGTATGGCCTCGCGCAGGAGCTCCGAGAGCGGCTTGCCGTCGAAGGTGAGGAGCCCGAGGACGTCATAGACGCGGCCGCCGAGCGCCTTACGCTCTACCTCGAGCTTCTGGAGGAGGGCGCTGTACACCTGGCCCTCGCGTGTCTCGTTCGAGATGAGGTTCCAGAGGTGGCACACCTCGGTTTGGCCGATGCGGTGGATGCGGCCGAAGCGCTGCTCGAGCCTATTGGGGTTCCACGGCAGGTCGTAGGAGACCATGAGGTGCGCGCACTGGAGGTTGATGCTCTCCCCCGCCGCGTCGGTGGCGATGAGCACGCGCACGTTCTCGTCTTGGCGGAAGGCCCGTTCGACCTCGCGCCGTTCAGCCTGATTGAGACCGCCGTGGATGACCGCCACGGCTTCGGGGTCGCCGATGAGATCTGAGATGCGCTCTTGGAGATAGAGGAGCGTATCGGTGAACTCCGTGAAGATGATTAGCTTCTCGTGGCGCCCCGTACTGCCGAAGATCTCCCCGTTTTCCTGGAGGACGCGCGAGAGTTCAGTCCACTTCCTGTCAACACGAGAGAAACGAACCCTCTCGGCGAGTTGGACGAGCCGTCCGAGCGTGGCGATCTCCGCCTCCAGCTCCTCGACGGTCTGTGAGGTGAGAATGGTTCCCTCCGCTTGGCGCTCCGCGTCTTCAAGTTCATCCACGGGTAGATCGTCATCGACGTCGACATCGACGAAACTCATGTTTGGAATAGTACTCTGCCTATGGCGAATGCCCGCTCTCACGACATGCAGATGTTCCTCGAGGCGAGCCTTTCTCCGTCGGAGCGACTCATAGATCGCAGCAGGAGATGAGGCAAGCCTTCTCTGAAGCAGCGTGAGCGCGAAGCCGACGGCATTACGCTTCGAAGGATCCAAGCGTTCGGCCCTGTTGAACTCGTCTCTCACATAGGTCGTAACCGCTTCATAGAGCTCTCGCTCTTTGTCCGAGAGCTCGTAGTTCACGGTATAGGAGCGACGCTCTGGGAAAAGCGGCGTGCCGTCGAATTTGAGCAACTGCTCCTTGAGCATGCGACGAAGCACGTCTTGCACACTGCGCTCTCGCTGGGTCTTGGGATCGTAGTGTGCGGCGCCTTCAAAGCGGTCCTCGTCGATGAGCTGCATGAAGAGTTGGAAGTCGCAGGCTTTGCCGTTATGGGGCGTCGCCGTGAGCAAGAGGAGACTTTCCGAGGTGTCCCGCAGGTGTTCGCCGAGCCGATAGCGCTTCGTCTTTTCCACGTCCTTGCCCGTCACATGGGCAGCAAGCTTATGCGCCTCGTCCACGACCACGAGATCCCATGTCACCGCTTTGAGTAGCGTCTGCACTTTCTCGTCGCGAGCGAGCTTATCCATGCGCGCGATGAGACGGTTGTGGGTTGTGAACGGGTTCGTGCTCGCAGCTGCGGCGGACGAGAGTAGATCGTTGGTGAGGATCTCAAAGTCGAGATTGAACTTGCCTTTGAGCTCGTCTCGCCACTGCTCGCAAATACTACCGGGTACGACGATCAAACAACGCTCGAGGTCGCCACGGATGAGCATCTCCTTTATGAGGAGTCCCGTCATCACGGTCTTGCCCGCCCCGGGGTCGTCCGCGAGCACATAGCGAAGTGGCAGTTTCGGAAGCATCTGGTTATAGACGGCGTCAATCTGATGCGGCAGCGGATCCACTGTCGAGAGGCGCACCGCGAGGAAAGGATCGAAGCGACCAGCAAGAAGGATGCGATGGCACTCGGAGGCAAGCTTGAAGTCATCGGCATCGGCTGAGAACGAGGATGAGGCGGCGTCTGCGGCGCTCAGAGATGCTTCGTCGCTTCTCGTGAGGAGTCGACTAATGATCTGACCGTTTGCAAGCCGGTAATCGACTTCGAAGCTATCACCGTAAGAACGCACAGAACGAATCTCGACGGGTTCGCCGCCGTGGATACCCTGAACATGATTTCCGGGCCGGATCTCTTCAAGTCTCATCATGCGCATCTCAACCATTCGACGAGCTGCAGTCTCACAGCGCTCTTTTCTCTAGTTTACGGGACACCCTACCAATCGAACTCCCCATCGTCTGGTTCCTCGCTGCCCGGCACGACGTATTTGTGGAGCTCGATCCCCTCGTGCTCGGCGCGGTGGATGAGCCGTTCCGGCGAGGCATCGTCCATAGCGATCACGACGCCCATCGCGAAAGGAGAACCCACGAACGCAGCTGAGCCGTAATAGTCGATCATGTCTTCGCGATGCATATCGACGTCTATCTGGACTTTCATGGCTTGTCCTTCTCCGCGTGAACCTGCAAGCAATTCGATATCTAGCCTACGGCGCAGACCTGACAACAATTGGCGCGTATTCGAAGCGGAGATCCCCATCTCGTTGCAAGGTGCTCTGTCCACGGGGCGAGATGAGCTCTCCCTCGCTTGACGCGAATAACAAACGAATGGTTTCTTGCGATGAGAGACGGGGGTTCAGCCATCGCCCTTTTGGGCTCCACCATCATCGGCGTGTGCCTGCTGCTCTTGTATCTCCTCCAAGATGCGGCGAGCCGTCTCCTTATCGCCACGCTTCTCAGCCTCTTTAAGGTCGTGGTTGTGCTGCTTATAGCTCGCCCAACGTTCACTTTTCTCCTTCGGGCTGAGTTCGCTCATGATCAATCCCGTCTCAGCGGCCTCCTTATTTTCGGAGACCCTCCTCACAATTGGTCTTGCTAGGCACTATCAAATCGTATGGCCTGACATTGATGAATAGACGAGTCGGCTGTCTGTCATCAGTCACAGGTAAAGACCGTCATGAATTCGATCACGCGAGATGAAGTCATGGTCAGTCGGTTCGAACGCATTACGACACCGGTCCACGAGTTCTTCGGATACCCTGACGATAGGCTCGATATCAATGATTTCCTCGAGGCATACCCTCTCGCGGTTCACGGCGTTCCTCCTGCTATCGAGGTTGAACCAGACGTCGCGGCTCTGCTAGAAGCCAACAGATGCGGCCTTCGTTTTGACGAGCCGAGCGATGTCGGGGTCTGTTAAGACGGATTCGAAGACGTCGCGGTGTAGGCAGAGATCCTCACCATGGAGGGTCGCTTGGCGCATCTCCGCACGCTCGACGATCTTGCGGGCGATGCGGGCGTTGGCGAAGTCGGCGTCCTTGGCGGAAACGACATCGGCAAACGCCTTGAGGAGGAACTCGCTTGCCTCCGCATCGATTGAATAGCCATCGCGGGTAGCAAAACCCTTGGCGATCTCGAATAGCTCCCCTGCCGAGTAGTCGGGGAAGTCGACGTAGAAGGCGATTCGATCCCGAAGGCCCGGGTTCATCGAGATCATCTGTTCCATTGGCTCCGCATAACCGGCGAGCACAACGACGAGGTCGTCCCGCAGGTCCTCCATGCCCTTCACGAGCGTGGCGATGGCTTCAGGGCCATAGTCGTGCGTCGTGTGGGCGTCCAGCGCATAGGCTTCGTCGATGAAGAGGACGCCTCCCTTGGCGCGCTCGATCACGCTCTTCGTGCGGACAGCGGTATGCCCGACATACTTGCCCACGAGCGTCTCGCGATCGGCATCCACAAACTTATCTTTCTCCGTGACGCCGGCCTCGGCGAGCATGGTCGCGAGTGCGCGCGCCACCGTCGTCTTTCCCGTACCCGGGTTGCCCCTGAAGCACATGTGGAGCGTTGGCCTTCGGAGCCCGGCCTTCATGCGAGCTGCGGCGAAGTCGACGGCTTCTGCGAGCTGGGCCTTTACTGATTTCAAGCCCACGATGCGTGATAGTTGCTCCGAAGCCGTCTCCCCCTTGGAGTCGCTGTCGCCCTCAGCAGCCTCCCTCAGCGCCTCCACTAGATCGTCCGCATCCGCGAACGGGCGTCGGGGGCCATGACGCGCGCATAGTTTCGCCTTTTCCATGAGTGCTAGGTCCTCGGCTTTGGTCATGGTGTGCCCGAGTTCGCGGAGCTCCACCTCGCACCCCAGACTTTCAGCTACGAGTGACTGGATATGGCTAGTCTCGGCATCTCCGTCCCCGAAGACCTTGGCCACCAATACGGCTTTGACGCGATGGCCCTCACGCTCGATGGTTCCCATGGAGATCTCGACATCGTGATCCTCATCGAGGAAGGAGACCGCTTGCCCGAGCGCCCCCCAATCGGTGTCACGGGAGAAGAACACTGGGCCGCCGAAGCATTGTGCACTCCTCCTATTGAACGGTCCACGGCGTGGACGATTGCGCCCCCGTTTTGAGATGGGAGGTGTCGTTTCGTCTTCCAGACTGTCGAGTAGGACGAAGTCCTTGGCGCTCAGATGATCTTCATCGCACAGAGCCCGTATGCGCTTGGCCGTGGCAACGTCCTTGGGATGGGCCATGTCCGGCGTAATCGCCCCCACTATGACATGGGCAGCCATAGCTTTGCCGAGCGACGACCCGAATGTCTCGAGCCCTTTCTCGTCAATGCCGCGGCGGAATTGACCATCCACTCGTATCCGCACTCCGCCATCCGCCTCGACGTAGCCGATGGGAGCGAATTCCACATTCATATCGTCCGCTGCCATCTCTAACACGTCCACGAGGCACTCGAAATCCGGCAATGCCTCAGTCTCCCAGATCGCCGAGAAGTACCTGACCTCGTTTTCCAACGTGTGTGGCCTGCTCATACGTCCGTTCATCGTCGGCTTCTCCTCCCAGATCACACCCGATGGGGACGAGCGCATCCATCACGCAGCCGAGCGCGTTCGCCCTCGGATCTTCTTCGTATCGGCACACCCCGGCCGTGCCTCCATACGCCCGACTTGAACTGACTCGAAGAGGTTGCCCGCGTGTCATCATATGGATGTCGCTACTCTCAACTGTCCGTTAAACGGTTCAGCAGTTAAAGCTCGGAGTGCTTAGTAGCTGTAACAAGCACTGCGATGAACCCGCAAAGTTGCGACAGGCCTATTATTCGGACAGCGGTAACCTCAATCCGTAAAGGATACGGGTTGAACCGCACGACATACGTACCCTGCGGAGACCCTCATGCCCAAGCCGCCGAACACGAAGCGCCGCCTGATCGAGGTCCTGAAGCTCCTCTTTGAGCAGACGGACGCCACCCATGGCCTCACGCTCATGGAGATCGCCACTTCCTTGGAGGAGCTCGGGATCTCCTGCGAGCGGAAGTCGCTTTATAGCGACGTGGAGACGCTTCGGGAGTGCGGCATCGAGGTGGCCATGCATCGCCGAGGCGGCAAGACCGACTACGCCCTCGAGAGGCGCCCCCTCTCCTTCCGCAACCTCTCGCTCCTCGTCGATAGCGTCCAGAGCTCGCCCTTCTTGACCGACGACCTCGCCGCCGAGGTGTGCGAGGACCTGGGTGCCCTCGCCTCCGTCCACGAGCGTGGGCGCCTCGCGGGCCAGATCGAGGTGCCGGGGCGCGTGCACATGGCAAACGAGCAGGTCTTCGAGACGATCGCCGTCCTTCGCGAGGCGATGCGCGAGCGCAAGCAGGTGAGCTTTCGCTACTTCACCTACGACGAGAAGAAGGAGCGCAGCTACCACACCTACCGGGGCTCCGGCGAGCGCCGAGAGCTCACGCCCGTGAAGCTCATCTACGTCGACGGCATCTACTACCTCGTGGTGTGGGAGCCCTGGTACGAGAAGATCGCTTACTACCGCGTCGACCGCATGAGCGACGTTGCGGTCTCAGGCGAGGACGGCGTGAGGAATCCCACGATCGCGAACTACTCCGTGGCGAGGGACGAGTCCGTCGGATTCGGGCTCTTCGACGCCGAGCGCGAGACGGTGACGCTCCTTCTTGAGCCCTACTTCGTGAACGCCCTCATCGACAAGTTCGGCCACGACGTGCGCACCTACCCGCAAGAAGACGGCCGTGTGAAGGCCTACGTGACGGTGACCCTCTCGCCGGGCTTCCTCGGCTGGATCTTCTCGCTCCACGGCTGCTGCACCATCGCCGGCCCGAAGAGCGCCATCGAGAAGTACCGCTCCTACGTGGACGACGCCCTCGCCTGGCTTAACGACGAAGTACCCAGCACGCGCTCCATCAAGCCCTCTCGGGAGGATTGACCCTGAGGAAGCTGATCCTCGCCCTCCTCGCCTTCTCCACCAGCTCTTCGGGAAGCTCATGGTCAAGTTTCGCGAGATGCTCGTCGAGAGAAACCTCCTCCACCCTGCCCTCTTGCCGCATGCGGTCCAACCGGTTCTGCATGAACTCGGCGTAGGTGCACGAGCGTGGCTGGCCCACAAGGTGACCGTTGATGATCTTGATGCCTTCTTCGCAGTTCTCTTTGGTCATAGCCGAGCTCCCTTCAGTCGTTTAAGCGCCATCTAGAGCGATCTGTATAGGCTCTTCGATGTCCATCAGACCTTCATGCATCCCTACCTAACCTAACCACAAGAAGAGGAATAATTATTTCGGCATACCATCTCTCGATATGCAGCTCGCTAATGCTCGCTAACAAGAGTAGGTAGTGTCTTTGCGACACCAACGCTGTTTCGTATGGCGAATAGACCAGCGGAGGGGATGCGGTGGATATCCTAGATCACCGACGGTCATGGTATCAGCTCCAGGTCCCTCCTGTACTGCATGGGGCTCCTGTAGCCCAGGCGCTCTTCAACCTCTCGTCTCGGTGCCACCTGAGGTAGGCGTCGAGCATGCCCTCAAACTCCCCGATGGTCACTCCCTGCCAGTCCCGGCCGTGGAAGAACTCGACCTTGATGCGCCCGAAGAAGCCCTCGGCGCGAGCGTTGTCGGGACTACACCCCTTCCCCGACATCGAGCGGACGAGGCTGCGCTCAGGGCCCTCAGGGACGTGACGGCGGCCGAGGTCGCCCTCGGCAGGGCCGGCAGGATAGACGAGGACACGCTCGCCATCGCGGCCGCCTGGGTCTCGGGATCGGGTCCCGTCGCCTACGAGGAGGAGGTCGACCTCAGGGCCTACGGCCTCGCCGTCGGAGCTGGCCCATCGGTACCGACCCTAGTGTCGCATGCGGACGTCGCGACGACGCCATCGATTTGGATTCGTCCGGACAACTCACCCGAATTCCCCGGATGCCTCCCAGACTGATGTGAAGAACGGGACGTCCCTCGACGCCGGCTCCCGATTCCATGCCGGCCAACCGGCTGAATGCCGCAGGCGCGTCGGTCTCCGAGGAGCGAGTCCCCAAAGGGCGCCCATGGGATGTTGCGTCACCGACATGGATGGGCCAATCGGGTACAATCGATGCCAACAGCGCCCACCCAAGGCTATGTCCGGTCCAGCCGGTTACCCTGAAATGCGGTGGGCCATGTTCGTATATTTGAGGAGTGACATGGGCGAGGCCCGATTTAGGACACTGGGCGAACTCGTGGAACTCCTGGTGGATGAGCGCGGCTTGGTCTGTGACGATCCGAAGCGACTCGAGAGATTCCTCCTCGTCAACAACTACCGCCACGTCGCAGGCTACGCCCGCCAGTTCCAGATCGACCCCGAGCACGGTGACGACCGCTTCGAGCCCGGAACCAGCTTCGAGAAGGTCCGCCTCATGATGGACCTCGACCAGCGACTGAGCGACCTCGTGCTATCCGGGCTCTCGACGGTTGAGAAGGCGATGCGCTCCCTCTTTGCGCACGAGTTCGGCGCCGCCTATGGCGCCGGCGCCTTCTACCTCAATGACGACTTCTACGACTACGGGACGATGGCGGGCTCCGAGAATCGACTGGACGTTCCCCTCAGCTTGGCGAGGGACCTCGACAGGCAATCCCCGGGCAGCGTCATCAAGCGATATCGGACACCGAGCGTCCACGGCACCGACGCCCAGTCCCTCCTAAGGCGCTACCGGGAAGTCCCGATCTGGGTCGCGGTTGAAGCCATATCGTTCGGACACCTCTCTATGATGATCCGCAACTGCCGGGACATCGGGCCGTGCAAACGGATGGCCGCGGACATCAGCGTGCAATGGGCCGACTTCAGCAGCGTCATCCGCTCATTCGTCGTGCTCCGGAACCTCTGCGCGCACCAGAGACGGCTCTGGCAGAGGAACCTCGGCATCCAGTGCCCGGTCCAGAGGAAGCTCCGCCCGAGGAACGTCGCCTTCAGCAATAAGGGGCCCTACGCCGCGATCATCATGATGCGGCACTACCTCTCTCGAATCGACCCGTCCAACGCCATCTGCGACAGGATCGAAGCTCTGCTGACCGAAGACCAGGACTTTCGCGACGGAGTGCTCTGGCCGAACCCAAAATGAGCGCGAATCGCGTCTCTAGCGCTAGGGATCAATCGGCAAATCATCTGAGCTAGAGCGCCCGCGAAATCCGTTCCATCGCAACTTTACGGGCCCTCCTATCGGGGGCGGCATAGACGTCGAGCGACATCAACACACTGGCGTGTCCAAGAATGGCCGAGAGGCTCTTGGGGTCTGTTCCAGAAGCCGCAGCCACTGTCGCAAACGTGTGGCGTAGATCATGGAACTTCGGAGGCCTCCCCTCGGTGCCGATGAGGCCGAGTCGCTCAACACGACGCCGCCAATTCTGGGCTAGCGTGTGGGGCTTCATGTACTCGTCAAATGTTCCAACAACGTACCAGTGACCGCTGAATTCGACTCCGGCCTCATCGGCGGCGTCCCTCACCTCCACCAGCCTGCCATACAGCACCCACTCCAGCTTTCCGGAGATGGGGATCTCCCTCCGCGATGAGCCGGTCTTGGTTCCCTTCAGGTAGTAACCATCGCCAGACCTGCCGATGGAGCGGCGGACCCTTAGCTCCATGTTCTCCATGTCGACATCGCGCCACTGGAGACCGCAGATCTCGCCCTCTCTCATGCCCGTCTCTAGCGCTATCCATGTTGCGTCCGCACACGCTTTCCCCGAGCCCTCCGCGGCATCGAGGTCCTCCCGCAGACTCTCCCTTCCGTCCTCGTCTATGACGTTCGGAATGACCCTCTGGGGACTTGGACATTTCACGCCTGTGGCGGGTGAGCGGTCGATGTAACCGGCGCTTACGGCATCGTTCAGCGCCGCCTTGAGCAGTCGGAGTGTGTCGCGTGCGGAGTAACCGCTCTTCTCGTCCAAGAGCCAGTTCCTGAACGACTCGACGTCATCGAACCGCAGTTTGCAGAGGGGAACCTTGCCGATGGGATGCTCGCCGATGTAGCCAGCCCTGCGCTCGTAGCCGTAGAGGGTCGATGGCTCTATCTTCTTTTGGCGTGGGAGCCTCTCCTTGAGATAGTGGCCCACGTAGGCGCTGATGGTGGTCGCTGGGCCGATAACGGCGGCTCCTCCCGTAAGCTCCTCGCGCCTGAGCCTGTCGGTCTCGTCGTCCTCGAGCTCCTTCCGCCAAGCGCGCATCTCCTCGACGGCCCGCTTCCTGCCTCGGTCGCTTCTGTCGTTGCAGCGAGTTTCCAGTAGCTTCGATTTTTGGCGCCACGGTCCCCAGACGGGCTTGCCATCCTCAGAAACTTCCCCGGGGATCGAGTCTCGATAGCGGATCGTGGCCTCCCAACGACCCTTCGATAACTTCTTGTGCACGCTCCCGTCTGAAGATTTCTGGTATTCCCGCACCACAGCTCCTGACGTCGACCGGCTATATCTGACTATAGTATCGTCCAACATCTTGGCCAACATAGAGCAGCTTTCAGGCTTCACTTCAATTTTCTTATATCATGGAAATTAGCTGGTAAACGGTTCTTTAACGCTAGTAAGTTTCATCCATTGACAGAGACTATAAACACTCCTAAAGCGGGTGTCGGCCGTTCGAATCGGCCCGGGGGCACCAGCCAAACCCGCAGGTCGGAGGTCCCGCGTGGGGCCTCCGACCTGCGTTCAGTACCTGCGGTTTCACGCCCTCGGGCGCGTCGCGATCCTACGCGCTATGCCTCTTCGTAGAGGATCTCGATGGGCACCGCGTAGATGATCGTCGGGTTCTCCTCCCAGCCGAGGCCCTTCAGGAACATGACCTCGTCGTAGCTCGGCGTGTAGAGGTGCGTGCCGGTCTCGGCGTAGGGGTTGAAGAGCGTGTAGACGGGGAAGTTGTCGCTCTCCTTGGGCAGGCTGATGAGGTTCGCGGCCTCGCTGTCGCGGCGCCAGCCAAGGCTCTCGAGGAAGCTGAGCTGGTGCTCGTCGGTTTCCTGCACGTAGTAGTGGCCGCCGTTATAGGGGTTCCAGAGGCGCACGATGGTGGTGTCGCCCTCGCCCAGCACGGCCGGCTGGACCCATGAGACGTTTTCGTAGTCCCAGCCCGCCTCGATGGTGCTATCCACCTCAGCTGGATCGGTGGTGTAGAGGTGGTCGCCGTTCCACTTGTTGTAGAGGCGATAGATCGCCTTCGTGCTCGTCACGGGAATGGTCGTGCTCACGCTCGTGGAAATGCCCGGATAGAGTTCCGTGAACGTCGTGGGCAGCGTCGCGGTGCCCGAGAAGGTGATGCTCTCGCCCGTGAAGTCGGTTGGGATCGTGAAGTAGTCGCCCATGTCGAGCCACTCGATCGCGTCTTCCGGCGTGACGGTGGGGTTCGGAACCGTCGCGCCTTCGATCCAGCCCTGCACGGTCATGTCCCCGAGGTCAGCGAAGACCGGCGCAAGGCCGAGCGTGTAGTTCGTCGTGTCCGCATCGCCTTCCCACGGGTTCACCTCGTGGTAGATGTAGTCCCACGCCTCGTCCCAGTTGGAGACCGCCACGATGCTGAGGCCGGTGACCTCGTGCGGGGCGATGTTGAACCAGCGCCAGCCCTCACGCTCGATGGGGCCAGCCTCGCCGGAGCCGGCGAAGTCCGCAAGGAAGGCGTTGGAGCCGTCGGGCGACTTCGAGGCCTGGAGCACCCAGGGATAGAACGTCTCGTCGTCAGCGGAGCCGGCGTCGAGGCCGTCCACGGGAAGCGGCTTGGAGGTCGCCATCGGCCAGCCGACGGCCGTGACCTCGGGGCCCTCGCCGGCCTCGCCGGTGCCGTTCGAGAGGTCGAAGGCGCCCACGGTGAGGCCCACGGGAAGCACGGCCGGCGTGTTCTCGGCAGTGGCGGTGTAGGTGTCGCCCGCCTTCACGGTGAGCGAGCCGGATTCCATGGAGAGCGTGGAGGTGGGCGCGTAGATGCCGGCGCCGCCCGCGGTGGGCGTGCCCTGCGTGGCGTCGAGGTTGCCGCCCGCGCCGCCGTTCACGGTCATCGTGCCGGCGACGCTGATCGTCGCGTCGCCGTTCGCGCGAAGGGCCGCCGTGCCGTCGGTGGGCGAAGCGCCGCTCGCGCCCGCGCCGCCCGTGAGCGTCGTCGTGCCGGAGAACGCGATCGTGCTCGCGCCGGTGGCGACGATGGTGGCCTCGCTCGAGCTGCCCGTGAGCGTGCAGCCCGCGAAGAACACGTTCGCGCCGTTGATTTGGATGGCCACGGGGTTGAGCGTCACGTTGCTGAAGCTCAAGCTGCCCGTGTAGGCCGCGTCGCCCTCGCCGCCGACGACGATCGAGGTGATGGCCTCGTCGGAGGGCGCCTCGGCCTGCGTGACCGTGATGTTCGCGGAGCCACTGATCACGACCTGGCCGTTGTCGTCATACGTGACGCCGTCCAGCGTGTCGTCCGAGGTGAAGGTGAGGTTTCCGTAGGTTGCGGGGTCCGCGGCGAACGCGGGCGTGGCGATGGCGAGCGACGCGCACACCGCGAGCGCAGCCACGGCGAGCGCGGCCCCCAGCTTCTTGATGAGAGGATGCGGATTTCGGCTCATCGAGCCTCCTTTCCAAGGCGAGGCGCCCTCGACGCGGGACGCCTGCAATGCACTGCCATGCGGAAAGCCACGCGGCGCCCGCCCCGAGGACGCGCGCCGCCCGGCACGCCTATCTTCCACGAGAAGCCCGCCATGCGGACTCGCGTTTCGACAAACGCTGCGCTGCATGAACGAAACGCAGATTTCGAAGCACGAAATGCGAGTGCCGCCCGCGCGTCGCGTCGCGAAGGGCGCTCCCCCTCGCCGAACGCCCTGCGCCGACTGTCCGCACTTCAGGCGCTGCGGGTGCGGCGCGTACCGAATTCTTTGCGCGATCCGCGTCGGCTCCCTCATCATGGAAGGGTCTCCGATCGTCTATCGAAGCGACGCATATGGCTGCACCAAGCACACACACCACGCTCACGCGCTCGGCGATTGCCGTCATCGCGTTGCTCATCGCCATCGGCGTGGTGGTGTGGGTGCTGCTTTCGATGATGGGATGCGGTGCGGCGAATGAGGCGGCGTCAGGCGACGCCGCGGGGAGCGAGAGCACCGAGAACGCCGCCGCGTCGTCGGCCGAAGCATGGCTGCCCGTCGGGGGCACGCTCTCCAGCGAGAACCCCGAGACGGGCGAGATGGAGACGGCGGCGAGCATCACGGTGGCGCGCGACGCGAGCGGAAGGGTGGCAAGCTTCACAGAGGCCTCCTTCGCAAGCGGCGTGGAGAGCGACACCGTCGAGACTCGCTTCACCTACGACGAGGCGGGGCGCGTGGCCACGCGCGAGGTCGCCTATACAGACGCCGCTGCATCGAGCACCGCCGAGCCCGCCCCCGATCCGATCGTCTCCGACTACACCTACGACGAAGACGGGCGCCTCACGATCATCTCCACGCCCGAAGCCGGGAGCACCGGCCGCGAGCTCTTCGACTACAACGAGCAGGGCGGCCTCATCACGATCATGCAGACCTACGACCTCGAGGCGTCGTCCGAGACCTTCATCACGCACCTCACCTACGACGAGCAGGGCCTGCCCGTGGCCGCCACCGTCGGCGAGGGCGATGCGACGCCGAGCGCGACGTGGACCTACGGAAACGACGGCCGCCTCGTGGCCTTCAGCACCCTCCCGCTCGGCCGGACCGCGACGAACCTCATGGACTACGCGCTCACCTACGACGAGAGCGGCCGGGTGGCCTCCGTGGCGTGCGCGCCGGGCGCCGCGGTGGCCTCCGCGAGCGGGGATTCGGAGGAGTCCGGCTACGACGCGAGCGTGGCCTACACCTACGACGAGCAGGGCCGATGCAGCGGCGCGCACGCGACGGGCACCTACACCTACGGCGCCACGTTCGAGACGAGCGCGAAGTGCACCTACGACGACCACGGCAACCTCACGCACGTCGACTTCACCGACGAGAACACCCTGGACGGCGAGACGAGCACGCAGCGCTACGCCATCGAGCTGGAGTTCCAGCGCTTCGACCTCGAGGAAGGCGCGTCGGCGGCGAGCACCGCGCTCCTCCTCGCGCCCTCCTTGGACAAGCAGCTCTTCGCCCTCTATCGCACGGAGCCGCAGGTTCCCGTCACGCCAAACTTCACGCCCGCCATCCCAAGCGCCACGTACCTCGGCTACCAGCAAGTCCTCGGCAGCCACTAGCCAAGGCGCGCCTTGCGCCCTCGATACGCCGCGCGACCATCGCGCACCCCGCCCACCAGATCGTTCGCATCCCTGAGCGCACCACGATTCATCGACTACAGTCGACAAAACTGATCATTAGGTTAAGATTGTCGACTACAGTCGACATTTTAAAGGAACGCGTATGCCCGATTTGCTTCCTCGGCCCTCCTATTCGGAAATCTTCGAATCGCATCTCGATACGCCGCCGGTCAAGGTGCTCACCGGCGTGCGGCGCTGTGGCAAGTCCAGCTTGCTTGCATTGCTCGCGCATGGACTTCTCGAAAGGGGCGTACCTGCCGACAACGTGATGCACCGTCGACTCGACGAGCTCAGCGTTCCCCTCGTCATCACGGCGGAGGACCTTGCGCGCGAGGTCAGCGCGTTTTTGGACAACGCGGACCCGTCCCATCCCTCGTACGTGTTCCTCGACGAAGTCCAGCAGGTAGACGGATGGGAGCGCGTGGTGCGGGGTCTCGAGGCGCGCGGCAACGTGGACGTGTGGATCACCGGCTCGAACGCATCCATGCTCTCCGGCGATCTCGCAACCCTCATCGCGGGGCGTTATACGCAGGTTTCCATCTATCCGCTGTCATTTGCCGAGTACGTCGAATTCTCCCGAGCCAGCGCCGCGAATGGCGAGCGCGCGGGAAACGATGAGCTCTTTGCGCGATATCGCAGGTTCGGGGGCATGCCCGGACTCTTTGGCCTCAAGGCCATCGACGCCGCAAGTGCGAGGGGATATCTGGATTCGGTCTTCGATTCGGTGATTCTCAACGATGTCGCCGCTCGCTACCGCGTACGCGATATCGACGCGCTCGAGAAGGTCGTTCGCTACGTCTTCTCCACCTCGGGCAATCTTTGCTCCACGCGAAACATCGCACAGGCCCTCAGGGGCGCGGGGCTCATGGTGACCGCCGATACCGTTGATGCCTACGTCCACGGCCTCGTGGAGGCGCTCATCGTCCACGAGGCGCCTCAGCAGGGGATTCAGGGCAGGGAGATCCTCAGGCCGCTTCGCAAGTTCTATCCCGTCGACGTGGGCCTTCGAAACCTCGCTCTCGGATTCGAGCCGAAGGATCTGGGATATCAGCTGGAAGATATCGTGTGCGTGGAGCTGCTGCGTCGCGGGTTCGAGGTATGCGTGGGCGCAGGGCGGCAAAGCGAGGTCGATTTCGTGGCCCATGATCCCGCTGGCGGACGGGTTTACGTGCAAGTGACTGAAGATCTCGCCGATCCACGCACCTTCGAGCGCGAGTTGCTTCCACTCCGGGCCCTTGGCG
Organism: uncultured Atopobiaceae bacterium; assembly: GCA_947625235.1. GTDB lineage: Bacteria > Actinomycetota > Coriobacteriia > Coriobacteriales > Atopobiaceae > CANRLS01. The sequence continues at coordinate 43,909 of CANQNP010000006.1, forward strand.
ACGCCTTCCCCAAGGTTGTCATCTCCACAACGGGCTTCAGGGAGGGGATGACCGATGACGGCATCCACATCCTCTCGATCATCCCTTGGCTTCTCGGAAGGCAAAGCTGGAGCTAGGCCACTACCCGCGGCGTGAGGCATGTGGATCCGCGCGCCCGCGTATACAAACATCTAGCACGCCTTTCGCGCTCCCCGCCCTACGGAGCGGCTCCCCCTGCCTGGCTGGGCCACGCAGGGGGAGCCGCGTACGAAAGGACGAGAGGTCCGCTAGAGCGCCGGCACGTCGTCGGCGGGGTCGTTCTCGGCGACGCCGTCGGCGCCGCTGGTGCCGGCCTCGCCCGCGAGCAGGCGCTCGATCGCGTGATCGTAGAGGTCGGCCGCGCGCGCGACCGGCACGTCGAGGTAGACGGTGCCGCTCTCGTCGAGCACGGTCACGTTCTTGCCCCGCACGCGGCCGATGCCGTCGTAGGGGATGCCCGCCTCGTCGAGGATGTCCGCCACCGCGTCCGCGTCGTCCGGGCTCACCGTGAGCACCACGCGGCTCTGCGTCTCGGAGAAGAGCGAGGCCACGGGGCTGAGCTCGTCGTCGAGCGTCACCATGCAGCCGTGGCCGCCGGCGATGCAGCACTCGGCGAGCGCCACCGCGAGACCGCCCTCGGAGCAGTCGTGCGCGCTCTTCGCGTAGCCCTCGCGGATGAGGCGGATGGTCGCCGCCTCGACTCCGCGCTCGAGCTCGAAGTCCACCTTCGGCGGGCGTCCGCCCGTCGCGCCGTGGCAGGTGGCGAGGTACTGCGATGCGCCGAGCTCGTCGGCCGTCTCGCCGAGGAGCACGATGATGTCGCCCTCGTGCTCGAAGCCCATCGTGGCGTGCACGCGGTAGTCCGG
>CANQNP010000007.1 GCA_947625235.1 uncultured Atopobiaceae bacterium
TCACGCGATACTGCTTGCCACCGGTCTTTACGATTGCATACATGGACTGTTCCTTCGACATCGGTTTTCACGCAAGGGTCAACTATAGAGGCCCGGAGCTGGGGCGTCAATGCACATGAGGCGGCTCGGGCCGTGCCTTCACGGGCATGCCATGCGGCGCCGATCCTAGGCGCCCTCCATGGAGACGGCACCGGAGGGCCCGAAGTGGATCCACGATGCCCCCGGCTGCGGCGTGGCCTCCTCCACGTCATCCGACGCCTGGCTTTGGGAGCCCTTCGCCGTCTTCGGATGGAAGTAGAGCGCATCGGGGCCGAGCTTCACCACGTCGCCCGTGAGCTGGCCGATCTTCTCCGACGCGAGGTCCCCGAGGTCCTTCGCGCGCGCGAGCACGGCGCCGAGCGGCCCCTCGAGCACCCCCGGGCCCTCGAAGCGCGCGACGAGGAGGTTGCCGGTGATCACCGCGCCGCTGAATCCGGAGGCCCCGCGGATGAGCCATCCGAGCTTCGGCAGGGCCTTCTCGGCGATGCCCGCGACCGTGCGCACGACGGCGCCGAAGGCCACGATGGAGATGATCTCGGGCAGGCGCTCGAAGGAGATCTGCTGGTCGTAGACGGAGGCGAGGTCGAGCGCGAGCTTGAACTCGTTTGCCGTCACCATCGCGAAGTCGAAGACGCCGGGGATGAAGTTGAACGTGGCCACCGCCGCGTTCGAGACCGCGACGGCGTGGATGAGGTTCTGCGCCGTCGCGCGGCGGCAGAACGGGAAGTTCGCGGCGAAGGCCACCTCCTTGCCCGTACTCGCGACGATCCAGTGCCCGAGGCGATCGACGAGCTCGCGGGGATCGGACGAGAGCAGGCGCGACGCGACCATGCCGCCGAGGGTGCAGCCCGGCACCTCGACACTCGAGCGCCCGACCATGAGCGTGGGCACGTTCGCGCCCAGCCACGCGATGCCCGCGTCGTGGCAGAGCGCGGTCGACCCACCGCAGAGCACGAGCGCGACGTCGCACGAGGGATCCGCCGAGAACCGCTCGCCGGGCTCCAGGCGGTTCACACACACCATGGCCTCGGGCGTCTCGGGCACGAGCGCCTCCTTGATGGCCGCGGCGATCTCCTTCGGCGTCTCGGGATCGAGGGAGACCGCCACGCGGATGGACTGCGTACGATCCGCCTCGGCCTGCTTGCCCTGATGGAAGAGCTCCACCAGATTCGCCGCATTCAAAAAGTCAAAGATGCCCATCGCAAGCCTCCTCGGAGACTGAAATCCCTTCTCGGCCTTTAGTGTAGCCCCCCCACATGGGTCGGGGACGCACATAGTCCCCGGAGCCCGGCTCCCGCTCGGACGATCTACGGCTCTCCCCGGTGCCTATCCGAGGGTGCACATCTCACGCTGGCATACGGACTTTGGCTCCGGCGGACCAGTCCTAAGGGGGCCTCGGATAAACACCTCCCAACCACCGCTCCCGCAGGGCTCCGGAGACTATGTGCGTCCCCGCCCCGCAAGTCCTTGCCACGACAATGGCTGAGATAGGGAATCCGAAAAACGTCAGCGAGAGGCGCTGGGGTGCCCCAGATTCGTGGGATCTCGGGCACGTAGCGTACTTCGCTACGTGAGTGCCCGAGATCGCGCGAAGATGGGGTGCACCAGCGTCTCGCAGCGTCGGCAGTGTATTTTCATCCGGCCTTAGGCCGGTGAAAATACACGCTCTGAACCATGCCGACGGATGCCAGTTGCACGACCATCGATGAGGCGCCGTAGCTGATGAAGGGGAGCGGGATGCCGGTGATGGGCATGATGCCGAGGCACATGCCGATGTTCTCGAGCACCTGGAACGACCACATCGCCACCACGCCCACGAGCACGAGCTTGGCGAAGGGCGCGTCCACCATCTGCGCGAGCTTGATCGTGGAGAAGATGAGCCACGCGAAGAGGGCGAGGAGCACGCAGGCCCCCAGGAAGCCGAACTCCTCGGCGAGGAGCGCGAAGACGAAGTCCGTGTGCGCCTCCGGGAGGAAGCCCTGGCCGGCTTGCGTGGCGTTGCCGATGCCCTTGCCGAAGAGGCCGCCGCTGCCGACGGCGATCTTCGCCTGCTGGAGGTTGTAGCCGTCCCCCGCGGGATCCACCGACGGGTCGACGAAGACGACGAGGCGTTTCACCTGGTAGTCCTTGAGGATGTGCGGCAGCCCCTCCGTCATCGAGCAGAAGATGACGACGCCCACGAGGAGCGCGACGAGGACGATCGTGGCGATCACCCACTCCGCCTTGGCTCCCGAGCAGATGATGATCGCGGCGCCCGCCACGAGCACGATGAGCGAGGAGCCGAGGTCCTGCGTCACGAGGAGCACGAACGGGATGGCGAGCATGCCGCAGAGCTTGAGGTAGTCCTCGAACTTCTTGATGCGCCCGTTGTAGGAGGCGCCGAGCGCGGCCATGAGGTAGATGGTGACGAGCTTCATGATCTCCGAGGGCTGGATGCGAAGGCCGATGAGGGGGATCTGGATCCAGCCCGTCATGCCCTTCGCGGAGTAGCCGAGCCCGGGGACGAGCGGCAGCAGGAAGAGCACGATGTCGGCGATGAGGAGTGCGTGCGTGAAGTTCGCGAGGTCGCGATAGTCGTAGCGCCAGATGACGATGGCGGCCGCGAGGCCGAGCGCGACGCCGATGAGCTGGCGCGGAAGCGAGGCGTCGCTGATGGAGAGCGAGGCCGACCACACCACCACGAGCCCGAAGGCCACGAGGAGGGCCGCCGGGATGAGCACCGGAAGATAGAGCTCCTTGATGGCCTTCGGCCGCGCGAGCGCGCGGGTCTTCGGCCCCTGCGGGCTCTGCCCGCTGTCGAGCGGGCGCGCGAGATCGCCGAGCGTGCGGGGCCTGGGGCCTGTCTTCGAGTGAGTCGCCATGGCCACCTTCTAGCGCGCGCCCACGGACGAGACGGCGCTCGAGTTGTCGGGGGTGTCGTAGATCGCGCCGAGGACATCGCGCACGGCGTACATGGCCGAGGTCGAGCCGAAGCCGCCCTCCTCCACGACGGCGCACACGACGTACTTCGGGTCGTCGGCCGGCGCATAGGCGATGAACCAGCCGGTGGAGTTCGCGTAGCCCTGGCGCTCGGCCGTACCGGTCTTTCCGGCCACGGAAACGGGCAGGTTCGAGAAGTGCGAGGCCACGGCGGCGTCTTCCTCGTAGATCACGCCCTGCATGGCATCTCGGGCGAAGGCGAGGTGGTCCTTGGATTCGTCGATCGGCGTTCCCTTGGGCTCATAGGCGAGCACCGAGCCCGAGGCGTTCGCGTTCTGCACTTCCTTCAGCACGTGCGGCGTCCAGACGGTCCCGTCGTTCGCGATCGCCTCGTAGACGCTCGCCATCTGGAGCGGGGTCACGAGGAGGTCGCCCTGGCCGATGACGAGGTTCGTCGTGTCACCGCCGTGCCATATGCGGTCCTCGTCCGTCCACGAGCTGAAGTAGTCCCACTTCCACTGCGCGTCGGGGATGCGCCCCGCCTCCTCGCTCGGCAGGTCCACGCCGAGCTTGCCGCCAAGCATCCACTGGCGATACTTCGCCTGGAGCGCCTCGGGGGTGTCGGAGTAGAAGATGGCCTTGCCGATCTCGTAGAACACGCTATCGCAGGAGTAGACGATGCCCGAGCGCATGTCCATGGGGCCGTGGCCGTCGTGGTCCCAGCAGTACTGGCCGGACGCCTCGCCGAAGCCGGTCCAGAAGCCCGGGCAGTTGTAGACGGAGCCCGTCGTGGAGATGCCGGAATCGAACGCCGCGAAGGCGGAGAGCGGCTTGATGGTGGAGGCCGAGGGGTAGGTGCCGGAGACGCAGCGGTTGAGGAGCGGGTAGCCGCCCTTCTCGTCGTTCAGCTGCTCCCAGTCGGCCGTCGCGATGCCGCCGACGAAGACCGACGGCTCGAAGGTGGGCGCGCTCGCCATCGCGAGGATCTCGCCGTTCGTGGCATCGAGGACGAGGCACGCGCCGCGGCCCCCGCTCGCGCTCTCCTTCGCCGTGGAGACCTCGATCGCGTGCTGGAGTCCCTCCTCGGCGGCTTTCTGGATCTTCGCGTCGAGGGTGAGGACGACGTCGGAGCCTTGGACCGGCGCCACCTCGGAGGCCACGCCCGTCACGTCGCCCGCGGCGTTCACGTAGACTGTGCGCTCGCCGCGAATGCCCTGGAGCAGGTTCTCGTACTGGTACTCCACGCCCGCCTGGCCCACGACGTCGCCGGATTCGTAGTTGATCTTCTCGCGATCGTCGGTGGTGGCCTCGAGCTGCTCGGCGGTCACCGGGCCGGTGTAGCCGAGGACGTGCGCCGCGAGGGTGCCATAGGGGTAGGCACGCTCGCTTCGCTCCTCGATGGTGATCCCCGGGAAGAGATCCGGGTGTTCCTCGATGTAGGCGACGGCCGTGCGCGACACGTCGACGGCCACGGTGCGGTTGCTCTGGACGCCCTCCGTGGCGTCTTGGATGTTGCGCCGCACCGCCATGTAGGGCATGCCGAGGAGATTCGCGATGAGGCGCATCTCCTGCTCGTCATCCACCACGCCGGGCTCCGCGACGACGGCGAGCGAGGGGCGGTTCGTCACGAGCTCGAGGCCGTTGCGGTCGAGGATCCGCCCGCGCGGCGCCGGACTCGTGATCGTGCGGGTGCGGTTGAGCTCCGCCTGCTCGGAGAACTCCTCCGAACCCACGAGCTGCATGGACCAGAGCCTCGCGAGGAGCACGCCGAAGATCGTCCCCGAGAAGATGCCGAGGCCGAGGAGGCTTCGCTTGAAGCCCTTCTCGGTGGTGTCCGCCTCGCCGCCCTTGGCCTGCGGGGTCTGGCCCCCGATGTCCACCTTGATGGGGTTCTTGTCGCGATGGAGGATGAACCACAGCAAGAGGCCCACGAGGGCGACGACGAGGATCGCGAGGAATATGAGGAGCGAACGGTCCATGAACCTCGATTGCGCGCTAGAGCTTGTAGCGCTTTCCCGGGAAGCTCTTCTTCGCGGAGCCGCCGAGCGTGAGCGCATCGCTCTTCGTCCGCGAAAGAACGAGCACAAAGGGTACTAGGCAAATCCAATCGAGGAGCGAGGCCGGCAGCCATCGCAAAAACAACACGTCCAGGAGGGGCGCGCCGGGAGAGACCACGAGCACCGCGAGCTGGTAGACGAGCTCGACGGCGAGCACCATCACCGCGCCGTCGCGAAGGCAGCGCACGGGTTCGTCGACGAGGCGATCCCTGTCCGCCGTGTTCATCACGAAGGCCGCGAGCAGAAGCAGGAGCGCCATGAGGCCCACGGGCGTCGTGGACGTGAGGTCGTAGAAGATGCCCGAGATGAAGGCCACCCAGAGGGGGTCCGAGCCCCCTCCCATGAACGCGGCGACAAACGCGCAGATGAGGCAGAAGTTCACGTGCCCTCCTCCGAGGGCGAGGAAGGGCGCAAGCGCAAGCTGCAGCACGAAGCAGACGATGCAGAGGATCACCAAGCGCCGCGTGCGCTGGTTCTGGTCGTTCACGATCATCATCAGGATTCACCGTCCGATTCATCGTTCGATGGATCCCCGTCGCTTGTGCCCGGGATGTCCTCGGCGTTCTGCGACGCGTCGATGTCCTGCCGCTCGGCCGCCTCGGCATCCTCGGCGCTCGCGTGCTGGCCATCGGAGAGCTCCGTCACCACGAGCACCTCCTCGAAGGGCGCCGTGAGCGCCACCGGGCGCATGATGATCGTCTGGTAGAGGTCCCCGTCCCCTCGGTTCACCGAGGTCACGATGCCAAGCGGAAGGCCCTTCGGGAAGACGCCGCCAAGGCCGCTCGTGACCACGAGGTCGCCGACCTCCACCTTCTGGTCCGCCGAGACGAGCGCGAGGCGCAGGCTGCCATCGGCGGCGCCCTCGGCTTGGCCCTGGGCGCGGCTCTCCTGCACCATGGCGGAGACGCCCGAACGCTCGTCGGTGATGAGGCGCACGATGGACGTGGTGGGCGTGACCTCCGAGACCTGCCCCACGAGCCCGAGCGAATCGGTGACGGGCATGCCCACCTCGATGCCGTCCATGCTGCCCTTGTCGATGGTGATGGAGGAGGTCGCGGAATCGACGGCGCTCGAGATCACCCGCGCGCCCACTGAGGTGAGCTGGTTCGTGTTCTTGAGTTCGAGGAGGGCCTCGAGTCGCTCCGCCGCGAGGGCCTGCTCGCGAAGGAGCGCGTTCTCGGCGATGAGCTGCTCGTTTTGCGCCTGGAGTTCGGAGAGCGTGGCCTCGGGGGCGGTGAGGTTCGAGACCACGTTGCCAAGCCCCTGGAAGGGCATCGTCACGAGCGTGCCGAGGTAGCGCACGGGCGCGGTGACGGTTTGCGTGATGCCCTTCGCGAATCCGAAGGCGCCCGCGGTCTCCGGCCTCGCCGAAAGCGTGAACAGCACGAGCGACACCACGACGAGGATGATGAAGGTGCGAAGCCTTCCGTCGTCGTTTCTGCCCAAGCCGTTGAGGGACGAATTCGCCACCACGGAGGCCACCCGCGCTAATAGCCGCTGCTCTGCACGAACCCGCCGGAGAGCGCGTTTGCCTCGAGGACGCGCAGGCAGCCGTTCACGACGTTCTCGAGGGCCGTCGGGCTCACGTTCACCGGCACGCCGGTCTCCTCGCGAAGGCGCGAATCGAGGCCCCTCAGGAGGCCACCGCCACCGGTGAGCATGATGCCGTAGTACATGAGGTCCGATGCGAGGTCGGGAGGGGTCCTATCGAGCGCCGCCTTCACGGCCTTCGTCACCTCGTCGAGCGGCTGGTTCAGGCAGCGGCGGATCTCCTCGGAGGTGATATGCACGGTCTTGGGGAGGCCGCTCGTGGCATCGAGGCCGTTCACCTCGACGTCGAGCTCCTCGCGCTGCGGCGCGGCGGATCCCACCTTGATCTTGATGTCCTCCGCGGTGCGCTCGCCGATAAGGAGGTTATGCGCGTTCTTCACGTGCTCGAGGATCGTCTCGTCGAACTCGTCGCCCGCGGTGCGAATGGACTGGGAGACGACGATGCCGCCCATGGCGATGACGGCCACCTCGGAGGTGCCGCCGCCGATGTCCACCACCATGGATCCCGTGGGCTCCTCGATGGGAAGGTCCGCGCCGATCGCGGCGGCCATGGGCTCTTCGATGAGGTAGGCGCGGCGCGCACCGGCCTGGATCGTGGCCTCGAACACCGCGCGCTTCTCCACCGACGTGACGCCCGAGGGCACGCACACCACCACGCGGGGCCTAGGCGACCACGGCCAACGGCGCGAATCCCCGCGCGCCTTCTCGATGAAGTAGCGAAGCATCACCTCGGTGACGTCGAAGTCGGCGATGACGCCGTCCTTGAGCGGGCGGAAGGCGGTGATCGACCCCGGCGTGCGGCCGACCATGCGCTTCGCGTCGATGCCCACGGCGAGCACGCGCTCCTCGTTTTGGTCGATGGCCACCACCGAGGGCTCGTTCAGGACGATCCCCTCGCCTCGCACGGCCACGAGGGTGTTCGCCGTGCCGAGGTCGATGGCGAGATCCCCCCTGTCTCCCAGGGAGTCACTCAGGAATTGGTCGATGAAGCCCATGCTCAACCGCCCCGTCTTCGCTCTACTCGGCGGCCGGTTGCTCGCCCTCGCCCTCGGCGCCCGTGGCGTCGCCGGAGGTGTCGGTGCCGGTGGCTTGGTCGTCTGGAGTGGTGGTCTCGTCGGCGACCGCGTTCGTATCCACGGTGAGGTCGCTGCCGCCTTCGGGAGACGTCGTGTCCTGCGTCGTATCCACGACCTCGGCATCGGTAGTGGAATCGGCGTTGGTGGCGTCCCCACCGCCCAGAAGCGAATCATAGGAGAGCTGGACGTCGGAGACCTTCCAGCCGATGCCGTCGCGCACGAGCGTGATCACGTAGTTCTGCGTACCGCCCTCGGCGAGGGTGGCCGTGAGCGTGACGGTGGAGGAGCTCGCCGTGCGGTCGACGCCGTCGATCTGCACCGTGGCGCCGTCCGGGATGATGGCGGTGATGGCTTGGACCTGCTCCTCGGAAAGGCCGGGCGCGAGGTATTCGGACGGATCCTCGGTGGTGAAGAGGCCGTTCACCACGTCCTCCTGCATGGGCCATCCGTAGCCCGCGAAGTAGAGGCCGACGCCGCACGCGGCGATGACGCCCACGATCACGAGGACGGCGATGAGCACCTTGAGGCCGGTGTGCTTGTTCTTGCGCTCGACCTTGGCCTGCTTCCTCGCGTTCTCCACGATGTCGCGCTCGGAGATCTCGAAGAAGCCGGTGTCCTCGGGAGACGGGATGAACTCGCCCGAGGAGCCGAGCGGATCGAGCGGATCGAGGGACCCGGTGCCGCCGTAGCCGGCGCCCGGCTGGCCGTAGCCCGCGGCGGCGAGCATGGCGTCGGTCTCGCTCCTGCCCGCGGCGCCGAGCGCGCGCATCGCGTTCGCCGCGGCGGCGTAGGCGGCCTGCTGGTTCGGGGTGAGCTGGTAGGTGCCGTCGGCCATGGCCTGGCTGAAGGCGTCGGCGGCTTCGGTGAGGCGGTTTGCCTGCACGTAGGCCTCGCCGAGCTCGGCGTGGATGGCGTTTTGGTCGGCCTGGGGAGCGGAGAAGTCGAGCGCGGTGCGGTAGGCCTCGACGGCGTCCATGGGACGTCCGAGCTGCATGAAGCACGCGCCGAGCTTCGAGAGGGCGAGCGAGGGATTGGGGTTCGTCTCGTCGATGGCGGCGTTTCGCCACGCGGCGCCCGCCTCGCGAGGCTGCCCGAGGCGCTCGTAGGCCTCGCCAAGCGCGGCTTGGGCCTTGTAGGGCGTCGGATAGCTGCGATCGGAGAGCGCCTGGGTGAGCGATGCCACCGCGGCATCCGGCTGCCCGGCTGCGAGGTAGGCGCGTCCGCGGTTCGTGGCGAGCGCACCCACCTTGCCGTAGGACTCGTCGGCGAGCGCCTCGCCGTACGCCTGCGCCGCGTCGTTGAAGAGCCCGAGGCGCATGAGGGCGTTTCCGCGAAGGTGGTCGATGGCGCCGTTCACCTCACCCGGATCCTTGGCACGGGCAAGGAGCGCCTGCGCGGTGGCGAAATCTCCGTTTTGGTAGGCGCTTCGGCCTGCTTCGAAGGCTCGTGAATCCACAATCTCCCCTTTTCAGCGCTCCCCGAGCCGCCGTGCTTCTCGGCGGCCGAGCGAGATCCCGTTCCCGTGCGAGCACGGGAAAGCCGCACGAAAGCATACCAGCCTTGCGGCATTTTCACAGTATGCGCACGCAGTGGGCAGTACCTACGCCTCCGGATCCTCGAGCTCAAAGCCACTCCGCGCATCGCGATAGAGGCGCGAGAACGACGCGTCGGTGGCGCGGGCGGCGTCGACGGCGGCCTCCATATCCTCCTCGGAGGCTCCCGACGCCATCACGACCACCCAGGCATCGGTGAGGGCATCCGCGCGATTTCGCAGGTAGTTGCCCATGGTCACGAGCTCTTCCTTCGCGCGCGCGTACGTGCCGGACGACACGTCGGATTCTTCGATCTCGGAGATGAGGTTGGAGATGTGAAGCGAGGTGGATTGGGCCTGCTCGCGCGAGAGCCCACGAGACCCCTCCGTGGCGCTCGGAGCGGCCTCGAGGTCCTCCATCTCCTGGTCGAGCTCATCGGCGAGCGCGTCTTGCTCCTCGAGCACCGAGGTGAACGCGGCGAAGGTCGCCTCGTCGCCGGTGAGTTCCTCGGTGGCCTCGCCGGTCGAATCCTGGCCCGTGAGCCTCTCCACCGTGCCCGGAAAGCCCTCCATCGAGGTATCGGCCGGCGTCTCGGCCCGCGTGTCGTAGAGGTTCGGGTTCCACGGGTGCGCGAAGATGAGCACCGCGGCGAGCGCCACCACCCCCACGGCGACGGCGGCGACGATGAGGCTCTTCGCCGCGCGCGGCCGCCCAGGCCCCTCCCCCTCCTCGGGTCCTGGCTCGGGGATGGCGTTTTGCATGCGAGGCAGGAGGCGCGTGTCGCGCTCCGCGGGATCCACCGGCTCGGCGCTCGAGGGATCGAGCGGGTCCGCCTGCCCGAAGAGCGGGAGCCCGCAATACGGGCAGGCCGCCATGTCGCGAGAGACCACGCTCCCGCACGCGGGACACCAAGTGAGGTCCTCTGCGGTGGGCGCGCTCAGGGGCCGCACGTCGGCGCCGCAAGACGGGCACGTGGACGCGCCATGGGGAAGCGGTTGTGCGCAGCGAGGGCAGAGCACGCTGAACCTGCCTTAGGGACGTGGCCGTTTCCATGGGCGAAGACGGCGAGGGCGTTTTGGGGTGCGTTTCGGTCCCGCGATCGGCCTCGCGAGCGCTTAGGCCATATCGCTCAAGACGTAGGGTAGGATACCGCCTTTTGCCATGTAGAGGGCCTCGGTGGGCGTGTCGATGCGCACGCGGCACGCCACGCGCCTCTCGGTCCCGTCCTCGGAGACGATCGTGAGCGTCGTCTTGGGCGCGGGCTTGCCAAGCGCCACCTCCACCGGCTCCACGTGGAAGGTCTCGCGGCCGGTGAGCCCAAGCTCGCCAAGCGCCACGCCATCGAGCTCGAGCGGGAGGATCCCCATCCCCACGAGGTTCGAGCGGTGGATGCGCTCGAAGCTCTCCGCCACCACGCAGCGCACGCCGAGGAGCGCGGGGCCCTTGGCGGCCCAGTCCCTCGAGGAGCCGGATCCGTACATCTTCCCCGCGAGGAGGATGAGCTCCACGCCCGCCTCGCGCGCGCGCTCGGAGGCATCCCAGATGCTCGTGAGCTCGCCCGACACGGGGTCGATCGTGAAGCCGCCCGCCTTGCCCTTCGCGAGCGCGTTTTGGAGGCGAGGATTGGCGAAGGTGCCGCGTTCCATGACCTCGTGGTTTCCGCGACGCGCGCCGTAGGTGTTGAAGTCCTCGGGCTTCACGCCCCGCTCCTCGAGGTAGCGCGCCGCGGGGGACCCGGAGGCGATCGAGCCCGCGGGGGAGATGTGGTCGGTGGTCACGAAGTCGCCGAGGAGCGCGAGGCAGCGCGCCTCCGCGCAGCCCACCCGCTCGGCCGGCCGCGCATCCTCGAAGTACGGGGGACGGCGGATGTAGGTGGAGGCGGGATCCCAAGGATACGTGGTGCCCTCGGGGGCCACGAGGGCGTCCCACGCGGCACCGCCGGAGGCGAGGTCGGCCGTCTCGGCGTAGAGCTCGGGCGTGAGGTGCGCCTCCAAGATCTCCGCCACCTCGGCGGGATCGGGGAGCACGTCGGCGAGCATGACGGGCTCGCCCTCGGCGTCGAAGCCGAGCGGCTCCACCTCGAGGTTCGCGACCATCGTGCCCTTGATGGCGTAGGCCACCACGAGCGAGGGCGCGCAAATGTAGTTCTGCGCCACGTCGGGCGAGATGCGCCCGTCGAAGTTGCGGTTTCCGGAGAGGACGCTCGTGAACTCCACGTCGCCGGCGAGCTCGTGGATCGGCGCGGCGAGCGGACCGGAGTTGCCGATGCAGGCGAGGCACCCCCACCCCGAGAGCGAGAAGCCGAGCTCCGCGAGGGGTTCCGCGAGCCCCGATTCCTCGAGGAGGCGCGAGGTGGCCCGGGAGCCGGGACCGAGGATGCACTTCACCCAGGGCGCGGCGGCGAGACCGCGATCGCGCGCGTTCTTCGCGAGGAGCGCCGCGGAGACGACCATGGCCGCGTCGGTGGCGGTGGTGCAGCTCGTGATGGCGGCGAGCGCGAGGGAGCCGTGGGCGAGCGAGAAGGTGCCCTCGGGAAGCTCGACCTCGAAGCGCGCCTCGGCGTCGCCATGGCCATGGGCGGCGGCGTTGCCGAGCACGCGATCCCCGAGATCGGCGACGCGCACGCGGTTGTGCGGCCGCGACGGGCCCGCGAGGCAGGGCTCCACGTCCGAGAGATCGAACTCGATCACCTCCGAGTACACGCGCGGCACGTCGCGCCCCTCGGCGCCGAAGACGCCCTGCGCGCGGTAGTAGGCCTCGGCAAGCGCCACCTCATCCGCGCTCCTGCCCGTGAGGGCGAGGTAGGCAAGCGTCTCCTCGTCCACGGGGAAGAGCGTCGCCGTGGCACCGTACTCGGGGGTCATGTTGGCCACGCAGGCGCGCTGGGTGGCGGAGAGCGTGGCCACGCCCTCCCCCGACACCTCGACGATCTTGCCCACCACGCCCTTCTCGCGAAGGAGCTGGGTGAGCGTGAGCGCGAGGTCCATCGCCTGCACGCCCTCGCCAAGCGCGCCCTTGAGCGTGAGCCCCACCACCTCGGGCACGCGCATCGGAAGCGAGAGTCCGAGCGCCGCCGCCTCGCACTCGATGCCTCCGAGGCCCCAGCTCATGACTCCGAGGCCGTTCGCGGTGGTGGTGTGGGAGTCGGAGCCCACGAGCGTGTCGAAGCCCCAGAGCTCGTCCTCGGCGAGCGCGTCTTTCGCCACGAGGGTCCAGAAGCGCTCGACGCCGAGCTGGTGGCAGATGCCTTGGCCGGGCGGGACGATCTCCACGTTGTCGAAGCTCTTCTGCGCCCACTTGAGGAAGCTGAAGCGCTCGGCGTTTCGGCGCGCCTCGATGGCGAGGTTGAGCTCGGCCGCGCCCGCCTCGCCGGTGCAATCGGCTTGCACGGAGTGATCCACGACGAGCACGCAGGGGATCTTCGGATTCACGGTCTCGGGATCGCCGCCTTGGGCGACCATCGCGTCGCGCATCGCCGCGAAGTCGACGAAGATCGGCACGCCGGTGAAGTCTTGGAAGAGCACCCTCGAGGGCGAGAACTCGATCTCCTCGCCGGCCGTGCCCTCGAGGCCCGCCTCCACCACGCGCCGCGCGCCCTCGATGGCGGCCTCGTCGGACGGGGCGCGGCGGATGACGTTTTCCAGGAAGCGCACCGAGGCGCGCGGGATGCGAAGCGCGCCCGGCACCTCGGCCACGTCGATCATCCGCACGACGCGGCCATCGACGTCAAGCTCCCTCGGCTCTCGGGCGCGGCGTACGGCCTCCTCGAAATCCCTTCCGTGGAGGGCGCGCTCGATGTAGGCGCGATCGGGGGTGCTAGAGGCTCCGCTGGCTTGCCTTTCCATGGCTTCGCTCCTCGACTTTCGTGGCAAAGCGCCCGTAGATGCCCTCGGGCGATTCGTTCTTTCGCGCGTGGTGCCAAAGCACCTCGAAGATGATGATGGTCACGACGCTCACCGCGGCCAGGAATCCGACCATCGGCCACGTGAGGGGCGCCATCTCGAAGAACCATCCGAAGATCGTGACGCCGAGGAGGATCTGCAGGATGGTGGCCACGAGGAGCGCGCCTCTGAGAAGGTTCAGCGGCTGCGAGAGACGCCAGATGAGCCAGATGCCGACGACGCTCGTCGCGCAGGTGGCGATCGTCGAGACCTGCTCGGTGGAGAGTCCGAGGAAGGTGCGCGCGATCACCACGCAGGCAAGCCCGATCGTCACCGCCACCGAGGCGGGCATCGAGCGCGAGAGCACGTGGGCGAGGAAGTTGCCCTCCACGCGATCGTGGTTCGGCTCGAGCGCGAGGATGAAGGACGGGATGCCGATGAGGCTCCCGGAGATGAGCGAGAGCTGGATCGGGAGCATCGGGTAGGGCGGAAGGAGGATGCAGAGCACGCCCACGGCCATGGAGAAGACCGTCTTCTCGAGGAAGAGCGAGGCGGAGCGCTGGAGGTTGTTGATGGAGCGGCGACCCTCGTCCACCACCTCGGGCATGTGCGCGAAGTCGTTGTCCACGAGCACGATCTCGGCCACCGTGCGCGCCGCGTCGGAGCCGGACGCCATGGCCACCGAGCAGTCCGCCTCGCGAAGCGCGAGCACGTCGTTCACGCCGTCGCCCGTCATGGCCACGGTGTGGCCGTTGGCCTTGAGCGCGAGGAGGAGCCCCTTCTTCTGCTGGGGGGTCACGCGGCCGAAGACCGTGTAGCGAAGCGCCGCGTCGGCGAGGGCCGCGTCATCGGCGAGCGTGGAGGCGTCGACCCAGGCGTCCGCGTCCTCGACGCCCGCCTCCTTCGCGATGGCCGCGACGGTGGCCGGGTCGTCTCCCGAGATGATCTTCAAAGTCACGCCCTGGCGGCGGAAGTACTCGAGGGTCTTCGGCGCGGATTCGCGCACGTGGTCGGAGATGGAGACGATCCCCAAGACCTCGGGCTCGCCGATGATGGCGTTCTCCTCGTCGAAGCCCTCGCAGCGGCACACGACGAGCACGCGCGAGGTGGCGGGGAAGCTTCGGATCTCCTCCTCGTAGGCGCCGAAGCGATCGCGCAACACGAACTGCCCCGCGCCGAAGACGAGCCCCTCGCCCGCCTCGGTGACGCAGCCGGAGTACTTGCGCTCGCTCGAGAACGGGATGGCGCGCGCGATCGGCGCGATCTTCACGTCGTGGGTGTCGGCGTAGGCGAGCACCGCCATCGCCGTCTCGTTCGCATCGTCCTCGTTTGCCTTCGCCACGGTGGCCATCGCCGAGATCACGTCTTCCTCGGAGGCGTCCGAGAGCGACCTCACCTCGCGAATCTCCATCACGCCGGCCGTGATGGTGCCCGTCTTGTCGAGGCAGAGCACGTCCACGCGCGCGAGCGTCTCGATGCAGTAGAGCTGCTGCACGAGGACCTTGTTCAGCGCGAGGCGCATCGTGGCGATCGCGAGCACGGTGGAGGTGAGGAGCACGAGGCCCTGGGGGATCATGCCGATGACGTCCGCCACCGTGGAGAGGATCGAATCATCGAAGCCGACGCCGGAGAAGTACGAGCGAGCGAAGAGCGCGACGCCCACCGGCACGAGGACCCACGTGCCGAAGCGGATGATCATCTTGAGCGTGGTCATGATCTCCGAGTTCACGGGCTTGGCCTGCTTGGCCTCGTCGTTGATGCGCGCGGCGTAGGAGGCGGCGCCCACGCGCGTGGCCTCGGCCTTCACGGAACCCGACGCCACGAAGGAGCCCGAGAGGAGCTCGTCGCCCACGTGCTTTTCCACCGGGCGGCTCTCGCCCGTGAGGAGCGATTCGTTCATGTAGACGTCGCCCTCGGCAACGCGGAGGTCCGCGGGCACCTGGTCTCCATGCGAGAGCACCACGAGGTCGCCCTCGACGATCTCGTGCGGGGACACCTCCACCTCCCGCCCGTCGCGAATGACCTTCGCGGGACGTTCCGCGAGGATGGAGAGCTGGTCGACGGCCATCTTCGAGCGGATCTCCTGGAAGATGCCGATGGCCATGTTCGCGAAGACGATGAGCAGGAAGAGCATGTTGCGATAGCTCCCCGTGATGAACACGAGGGCCGCGAGGAGGATGTTCACCGCGTTGAAGAGCGTGAAGGCGTGGTCGGCGACGATCTCCGGGATGGTCTTGGTCTTGGGAGAGGCGTCCACGTTCACGAGGCCCTTGGCCATGCGCTCGGCCACCTGGGCGCTCGTGAGCCCGCTCATCGGCGTGGGCGCAGGGCCCTGCGTACGCGCCTCTTCTTGAGCCATGGAAGCCTTTCCGCCCGTGCCGTCCTTTTCCATGGGCAGGGCGCGCGATGTGCCCTGCTAGCAGCGCGAGCGGTGTTGTTCACGCCCAAAACCCATGGTACCCTCGGCGGGATTCGAACCCGCGACCTCTCGCTCCGGAGGCGAGCGCTCTGATCCACTGAGCTACGAGGGCGTTTGCCACGGAAGGGATTATAGAACAGCAATCACGGCCTCCCGAGGCGCGCCAAGCCCTACCCTTAAGCCTTGCGCCGGAAGGCGCAAGGCTTGGACACGAACCGATTGGGACCTCCATGATCGCCATCGTCAAACAGAGCGCCACCCCCGAACAGCTGAACCACCTCATCGCCTGGATCGAGTCGAAGGGCCTCTCCGCCTACGTCTCCGAAGGGGCGAACGAGACCGTCGTCGGCCTCGTGGGCGACACCTTCTCCATCGACCCCTTCCTCCTGGAATCGATGGACATCATCGAGCGCGTGACCCGCGTCTCCGAGCCCTTCAAGCTCGCGAACCGCAAGTTCCACCCCGAGGATTCCGTGATCGACTGCGGCTTCGGCGTGAAGATCGGCGGCGGGCACTTCCAGGTGATCGCCGGACCGTGCTCGGTGGAGGGCGAGGAGCTCGTGGAGATCGCGCGCGAGGTGAAGGCCGCCGGCGCCACGATGCTGCGCGGCGGCGCCTACAAGCCGCGCACGAGCCCCTACGCGAACCAGGGCATGGGCGCCAAGGGCCTCGAGATCCTCGCCCGTGCGAAGGATGAGCTCGAGATGCCCCTCGTCTCCGAGGTGATGGACCCGCGTGACGTCCAGCTCTTCGTGGACTACGGCATCGACGTGATGCAGATCGGCGCCCGCAACATGCAGAACTTCCCGCTCCTGAAGGAAGTGGGCAAGACGAGCGTCCCCGTGCTCTTGAAGCGCGGGTTCGCGGCCACGATCGACGAGTTCCTCATGGCGGCCGAGTACGTGATGAGCGAGGGCAACGAGAAGGTCATCCTCTGCGAGCGCGGCATCCGCACCTTCGAGACCCACACGCGCAACACCTTCGACACGAACGCGATCGCCGTCTGCCACCAGCTCTCGCACCTGCCCATCGTGGGCGATCCCTCGCACGCGGCCGGCTACACGCGCTATGTGGTCTCCGCCGCGCTCGCCGCCACCGCGGCCGGCGCCGACGGCCTCGAGATCGAGGTGCACCCCGAGCCCTCCCGCGCGTGGTCCGACGGCGCGCAGGCGCTCACGCCGGCCCAGTTCAGAAACGCCATGCGCAGGATCGCGCTCGTGCGCGAGGCCGTGGAGATGGAGGACGAGTGAGCGAGCGGGCGGGGATGGATCGCGCGCCGGAGGCGCCCGTCGTCGCGAGGCGCGTGGGCGTGGTGGGACTCGGGCTCATGGGCGGCTCGTTCGCGAAGGCCTTCCACGAGGCCGGCCTGGAGACGTACGTGTGGAACCGCACCCGCTCCACGCTCGAGTTCGCCCTCATCGAATCGGCTACCGGCGAGCTCACCGACGACATCATCGGCACCTGCGAGCTCATCGTGCTCACCACCTATCCCGAGCACCTCGTGGGATGGCTGAAGGAGCACGCGGCGCTCATCAGCGCCTCCACCATCGTCATCGACACCGCGGGCGTGAAGCGCTCGGTGTGCACGGAGCTCTGGCCCCTTGCGCGCGCGCACGGCTTTTCCTTCGTGGGATGCCACCCCATGGCGGGCACGCAGTACTCGGGCTTCGCGCACTCGCGCGCCACGATGTTCAAGAAGGCACCGATGGTCCTCTGCCCCGATCCCGAGGTGGACGAGATCGAGCGCCTCTGGACGCTCGATCGCCTGACCGCGCTCCTCGAGCCCGTCGGGTTCGGCTCCTATACCGTGGCCTCCCCCGCCGAGCACGACGAGATCATCGCCTACACCTCGCAGCTCGCCCACGTGGTGTCGAACGCCTACGTGAAGAGCCCGCGCGCGCTCGTGCACAAGGGCTTCTCCGCGGGCTCCTACCTCGACCTCACCCGCGTGGCGCGCTTGAACGCCGCGATGTGGGCCGAGCTCTTCATGGACGACGCCGATAACCTCGTCGCCGAGATCGACGGCCTTCGCGCCCACCTCGGCGCCTACGCGGACGCGCTGCGCGCAGGGGATCGCGATCGCCTCGAGGAGCTCCTCGC
The DNA here is from genome assembly GCA_947625235.1 of uncultured Atopobiaceae bacterium. GTDB lineage: Bacteria > Actinomycetota > Coriobacteriia > Coriobacteriales > Atopobiaceae > CANRLS01. The sequence goes on from CANQNP010000007.1 coordinate 17,575, forward strand.
GGAGGGCGACCACGCCAAACGGGAGGCTGAGGGCAGATGAGCGACACCGCGCGCGAGGAGATCCACGTCCCCGCCGCCTCGAGGGCCTACGACGTCATCTGCGGCAGGGGCATCCTCGGCGAGCTCGGGGAACGCGTGCGCGGCCTCGTCGGCGGCACCACCGTCTTGATCGTGAGCGATTCCCATGTGTGGCCGCTCTACGGGGAGCGCGTGGCGGATTCGCTTCGGAGCGCGGGCTTCGCCATCAACATCTTCGTCTTCGCCGCGGGCGAGGCCCAGAAGAACCTCCAGACCTACGGCACCTGCCTCGAGGTCATGGCGCAATCCGGCCTCACGCGCGACGACGTGGTCGTGGCGCTCGGAGGGGGCGTCGTGGGCGACCTCGCGGGCTTCGCGGCGGCCACCTACATGCGCGGCATCACCGTCGTGCAGGTGCCGACGAGCCTCCTCGCGATGGTGGATTCGTCGGTGGGCGGCAAGACCGCCGTCGACCTCCAAGGCGGCAAGAACCTCGCGGGGGCGTTCCTCCAACCCGCGCTCGTGATGGAGGACGTGGACACGCTCGCCACGCTCTCGCCCGCGCTCCTCCAAGACGCCTTCGGCGAGATCATCAAGCACGGGGTCCTCGCGGGGCCCGACCTCTTCAACGCCGTCGCCCGCGACCCCGTGACGCGCGCCGTGGCGGGGGCGAGCGACTGCACGGCGCTCGACTTTGGCCGCATGGTCTCGCTCGTGGCGGAGAACGTGCGGGTGAAGCGCGACGTCGTCGTGGCCGACGAGCGGGAGCGCGGCCTTCGCCAGACGCTCAACCTCGGCCACACGATCGGCCACGCCATCGAGGCGGCGAGCCACTACGCCCTCGGCCACGGCTCGTGCGTGGCGGCGGGCCTTGCGATCCTTAGCAAGGGCGCCACCGCGCTCGGCCTCACCCCCGCGCCCGTGACGCGCGCGATCGTGCGCTGCATCGACGCCTACGGCCTCCCCACGACCACGAACGTGCCCGCCGAGGCCATCATCGCTCGCCTTCGCGCGGACAAGAAGCGCCACGGCTCCACCGTGAACGCGGTGATCGTGCGGTTCCTCGGCGAGGTGGAGGTCGTGCCCATGGACGTCGATCGCTTCGCGGAGCTCGTGCGCGCGGGCCTCGCAGCCTAGGAAACCACGAGGGAGGCACCCATGGACGTGATCGTTTCCGCCTCATCGCTCTCGGGCACCGTGCGCGCGCCCGCGTCGAAGTCCATCGCGCAGCGCCTCCTCATCCTCTCGGCCATCGCCAACGCGCCGACCTTCCTCGCAATGGAGCACACCTCGGCCGACATCGACGCCACCGTGCGCTGCCTGAGGACGCTCGGCGCACGCATCCAGCCCATGGAGCGGCGCTCGCCCGCGGGCCCCGCCTGCCGCGGCCTTCGCGTGACGCCGCTTCCCCACGACCCCTCGGGGCGTCCCGTCGCGCTCTCGGACGTGAACCTCGACTGCGGCGAATCGGGTGCCACGCTGCGCTTCCTCGTGCCCGTGGCCTGCGCCCTGCCCACGCGTGCCCGCTTCACGGGCGAGGGACGGCTCCCCGAACGCCCGCTCGCCCCCCTCGCCCGCGAGCTCCTTCGCCATGGGGCGACGATCGAGCGCAAGAGCGCGAGGGAGCTTCCGATCGTGGTGGAGGGCCCGCTCACCGGCGGCCGCTACACGATCGACGGGAACGTGAGCTCGCAGTTCATCTCCGGCCTCCTCCTCGCCTCGCCGCTTCTCGAAGGGGGGCTCGACCTCCACGTGCTCGACCCCTTCGAATCGAAGCCCTACGTGAGCCTCACCGCCGAGGCGCTCGAGCGCTTCGGCGTCCACGTGCTCTCCGACCGCCTCGACGGCGGCAACGGCGACGCCCAGGCCATCGGCGGTGCGCACTTCGAGCATGCCACGCGCTTCATCGTGGAGGCGCGCCAGCGCCTGCTCTCCCCCGGCGACATCGACGTGGAGGGCGATTGGTCGCAGGCGGCCTTCTGGCTCGCCGCGGGCGCGATCGGCGCGCAGGTGCGCGTCTCCCACCTGAACCTCTCGAGCGTGCAGGGCGATCGGGCGATCCTCGCCGCGCTCGCCCTCATGGGCGTGCGCGTGAGCCGCGAGGGCGGCGTGTGCGAGGCGCAGGGCAAGGGCCTTCGCGGCGCCACGTTCGATCTCTCCGACATGCCGGATCTCGTGTGCCCGCTCGCCTGCGTGGCCGCGCTCGCCGAGGGCAAGACCCGCTTCTTCGGCGCGCGGCGCCTGCGCCTGAAGGAGAGCGATCGCCTCGAGAGCGTGCGCGCCGCCCTCTCGGCCATCGGGGGCAAGGCGACCCTCCTCGGCGACGAGCTCGAGATCGAGGGGGTGGACGAGCTCAGCGGGGGCGTGGTGGACGCCGCGAAGGACCACCGCGTCGCCATGATGGCCGCCATCTGCGCCCTTCGCGCGAGGGGCCCCGTGACGATCCTCGGCGCGGAGTGCGTCTCGAAGAGCTACCCGACCTTCTTCGAGGTGCTGCGCGCACTCGGCGGCCGCGTGGAGGAGGCGTGAGATGAACACCTTCGGGCGCGTGCTCACCGTGAGCGTCTTCGGCCAATCGCACAGCGCGTCCATCGGCTGCGTGATCGACCACTTCCCCGCGGGGCTCGAGGTGGACGAGGCGGCGCTCGCCGCCTTCATGGCGCGCCGAGCGCCGGGCCAGGGCCCTTGGGCCACGAAGCGCAGCGAGGCGGACGAGGTGCGCTTCCTCTCCGGGCTGAACGCGCGCGGCAGGACGAACGGCGCGCCGATCGCGCTCGCGATCGCGAACACCGACACCCGCCCCAAGGACTACTCGGCCATGGGCAAGGTGCCACGCCCCTCGCACGCGGACCTCGTGGCCTGGAGGCGCTGGGGAGACGACTGGGATCGCTCGGGCGGCGGCCAGTTCTCGGGACGCCTCACCGCGCCCCTCACCGCGGCGGGCGCGCTCAGCCTCCAGTGGCTCGCCGAGCGAGGCGTCCATGTGGCGGCGCACCTCCAGGAGGTGGCGGGCGTTTTGGACGAGCCCTTCCGCGCGCGCATGCTCGACGTGGAATCGAGGATCGCGCTCGAGGAGCAGGTCTCCTCGCTCGCCGCACGCGACTTCCCCACCCTCTCCGAGGCGGCGGGCGCCGCGATGCGCAAGGCCATCTCTGAGGCCGCCTCCGAGGGAGATTCCGTCGGCGGGATCATCGAGGTCGTGGCCACCGGCGTGCCCGAGGACCTCGGTAGCCCCATGGCGCTCGGCGTGGAGAGCCAGGTCTCCTCGGCGCTCTTCGGCATTCCCGCCGTGAAGGGCGTGGAGTTCGGCGCGGGCTTCGAGGCGGCGCGCATGCGCGGCTCCGAACACAACGACCCCTATACCCTCGATGCGCGCATGGACGCGACGCCCGAGAAGAACGACGCGGGCGGCATCCTCGGCGGCATCACCACCGGGGCGCCCCTCGTCGTGAGAATCGCCGTGAAGCCCACGGCCTCCATCGCCAAGTCCCAGCGCTCGGTGGACCTCGAGACCATGGAGGAGACGGAGCTCCGGGTGCGCGGGCGCCACGACCCTTGCATCGCCCCCCGCGCCGTACCGGTGGCGGAGGCCGTCCTCGGCCTCACGATCATGGACCTCATGCTCGAGCGCCTCGGGACACGCGCGAGCGAGCCTCGGCCCACGGCCTGAACCCTGCGCTAGCTCGGCGAATTCGCTAGGCTAGCCCTACCTTTCCCCGACGCGCGACCAAAGGATTCCCATGGAAGACCTCTCCGACCTCCGCGAGCGCATCGACGCCATCGACGACCAGATCCTCTCGCTCTTCCGCGAGCGCATGGCCGTGACGGGCGAAATCGCCGCCTACAAGAGCGCCCACGGCCTGCCGGTGCTCGATCGCATGCGCGAGCGCCAGAAGCTCGCCGACGTGGTCGAGAAGGTGCCCGATGACCTCCGCGACTACGCGATCGTGCTCTTCAACCTGCTCTTCGAGGTGGCGCGAGCCAACGAGGCCTCCCTCTCGCCCATGAGGGGCGAGCTCGTGGAAAGGATCCGCGCGTCCATCGCCGACACCCCCGACCTCTTCCCGCAGGAGGCCTTCGTGGCCTGCCAGGGCGTGGAGGGCGCCTATTCGCAGATGGCGGCCGATCGCTTCTTCAAGCATCCCACCATCGCGTACTTCTCCACCTTCGAGGGCGTCTTCAAGGCCGTCGAGCAGGGATTTTGCTCCTATGGCGTGCTGCCGCTCGAGAACTCGACCGCGGGTACGGTGAACCAGGTCTACGACCTCATGGCCTCCTACGACTTCCACATCTGCCGCACGGTGCGCCTCAAGGTGGACCACAACCTCCTCGCGAAGCACGGCGCCACGCTCGAGGGCATCCGCCACATCTACTCCCATCAGCAGGCCATCGAGCAGTGCGCGGACTTCCTCGCCTCGCTCTCCGACGTGACGGTGCACATCGTGGAGAACACGGCCGTCGCGGCGAAGATGGTCGCCGAATCGGACGACCCCACCCTGGCCGCCCTCGGGAGCCGCTCGTGCGCGACCCTCTACGACCTCAGCATCGTGAGGCGCGGGGTGCAGGACATGGGCAACAACTACACGCGCTTCGCCTGCATCTCGAAGAACCTCGAGATCTACCCCGGCGCGGATCGCACCTCGCTCCAGGTGGTCACCGCCGACGAGCCGGGCGCGCTCTACAAGGTGCTCGCGCGCTTCTACAGCTTCGACATCAACCTCTCCAAGCTGGAGAGCCGCCCGCTCCCCGACCGCGACTTCGATTACTCGTTCTACTTCGACATGGACTGCCCCGTGAGCGCACCGGAGTTCTGGCGGCTGCTCTCCTCGCTAGGCGACGTGTGCGAGGAGTTCCGCTACCTCGGCTCCTACTCCGAGGTGCTCTGATGGGCGAGGGCGAGGGGGAGCGCCTCTCCTTCGAACGGGCTCCGGGGCTTCGGCCCGAGGACGAGCGCATCGCCCCCGAAGCCGATGCCGTGGCCGCCGAGCTCGACGCCGAGCGCGACGTGGCGGAGGCGGCCGCCGAGGGCCAGGAAGAGGCGCCCTTTGGCCTTATGGGGCGCACGCTCGGGCATTCCTTCTCGCCGAGGATCCACGCGCTTCTGGGAAGCGCCCCCTACGCGCTCTTCGAACGCGATCCGGAGGACGTCGAGGCCTTCATTCGCGAGGGCGCCTGGCGCGGGCTCAACGTGACGATCCCCTACAAGCGCCGCGCCTTCGAGCTCGCCGACGAAGCGAGCGAGATCGCGTGCAAACTCGGCGCCGTGAACACGCTCGTGAGGCGCGAGGATGGCTCGATCTTCGCGGACAACACGGACGTGTTCGGGTTCTCGTGGCTCCTCGATCGCTTCACGAGGCGCGCCTTCGACGCCGAGCCCGCACGCGCGCTCGCCGGCGGGAAGGCCCTCGTCCTCGGGTCCGGCGGCGCCCAGGAGGCGGTGCGCGAGGTGCTCGAGCGCGCGGGCGCCCGCGTCGTCGTGATCTCGAGGCACGGCCCCGAGAATTACGACCACCTCGCGAAGCGCCACGGAGACGCCCTCCTCATCGTGAACACCACGCCGGTGGGGATGTTCCCCCACTGCCCCGAAAGCCCGCTCGCTCCCGGCACGCTCGCGGAGTTCCCGCAGCTCGCGGGCGTCATCGACATCATCTACAACCCGCTTCGGACCGCGCTTCTCCTCGAGGCCGAGCGCCTCGGCATCGCGAACGAGGGCGGGCTCGGCATGCTCGTGGCCCAGGCCTTCGCCTCGAGCGAGGCCTTCCAGGGGCGCACGCTCGATCCCGCGCTCATCGAACGCATCCTCGGGCATCTCGTGAAGGAGATTCGCAACATCTACTTCATCGGCATGCCCGGTGCGGGCAAGACCGGGGCCGCAAGGCGCCTCGCCCGCCTCATCGGCAGGCCGTTCGTGGATCTCGACGACACGTTCGAGGTGGCCTTCGAGCGCTCGTCCGCTGACTTCATCCTCGCCGAGGGGGAGGCGGCGTTCAGGCGCGAGGAGACGAAGATCCTCGAGGAGGTTTCCCGGCGCCAGGGCCTCGTGGTGGCCTGCGGCGGCGGCGTGGTCGTGCGCGAGGAGAACCTCGTCCTCCTTCGCCAGAACGGCTACATCGTGATGCTCGATCGCCCCCTCGAGGAGCTCTCGATGAGGGATCGTCCGGTGAGCGCGGCCAAGGGACTCCGAAGGCTCGCCGACGAGCGGATGGGGCTCTACCGGGATTGGTCCGACCTCGAGATCGCCTGCACCGGAAGCGCCGAGGGCGACGCGCTGCTCGTGCAAGAGCTCCTCGACCTCTAGGAACCCTCCACGACACATTCACGAAGCTCGATGATCACGCTGTCAGATTTGTGCGGATATCGTGGGCTTTCTACCGTTTGACCCGCCCGAAGACCGCTCACATACCTGAATACCCGGGCCCGTCGCTTTCATGCGACGGTACACCATGACTATGGCTTTACGCCGTCGCACCCCGTGCGACCACTTCGCGAGACAGGCGGCCTCACCATGGAGACCACCACATATTCCCAGGCGCTCATCGAGGCGATCGGTGGCGCCGCGAACATCCGCTCCTTGGCCATGTGCATGACGCGCCTTCGCCTTGAGCTGCACGACATTTCCCGCGCGGACCTCTCCGCCATCCGCGCGATCCACCACGTCCTCTCCGTGCGGCGGCGCGGCGATGCGGGAGTCGAGGTGGTGTTCGGCCCGGCGATTGTGAACAACGTGGCCGACGACCTCTCCTTCCTCCTCGACATCCCCATCGCGCGCAAGAACGCGAAGGCGGTGGTGAAGCTCACGCCAGCCGGGCCGAGGCGGGAGCGCCCGCGGACCACGGGCTACGTGGGGCGCAGGCGGGCCATGGAGCACGCGCCGACCACCTTGAGCAGGGACGACCTCGAGCACCTGAAGGAGCTCCTGAACTCCGTCGACCTCGCAAGCGATGAGGCGCCCACAGGCGATGGCGAGCTCGGCGATTGCGCGATCCTCGTGCTGAACGGCCCGAACATGAACCTCCTCGGCGTGCGCGAGCCGGGCATCTACGGCAAGAACACCTACGACGACCTCGTGGAGCTCTGCCACCGCACCGCCATCGCCGAGGGATTCGGCGAGGTGCGGTGCTACCAGTCGAACCACGAGGGCGACCTCGTGGACGCCATCCAGGAGGCGCGGCTCTCCTACGACGGGATCGTCTTGAACCCCGCCGCCTACACGCACACCTCGGTCGCCCTCCTCGACGCCCTCAAGGCCGTGGGACTTTCCACGGTCGAGGTGCACATGTCGGCCGTGATGGAGCGCGAGGGCTTCCGCCAGACGTCCTACGTGCGCGAGGCCTGCATCGCGCTCGTGGCCGGCGAGGGGCTCGAGGGCTACGCCCATGCCATCCGCATCCTCGCCGAGCACCTGCGGGGCACTCAGCCCTCCTCGCGGAAGTAGGGGTGCGACGGCAGCTTCGCCGTGAGCTGAGGGTCGATGCGCGCGGCAAGCGCGAGGAAGTAGTTGTCGCTCATCGACGCGAGGTAGTCCACGCACGTCTGATCGAAGTCGGCCTGCCAGTCGTAGCGCTGGCCGTAGTAGCCGCTCTCGCGCTCGAGCTGCGCGATGTGGTGGCGAAAGATCGGCGAGCTCTCGTCGCCTGCCTCGAGCCACGCGATCGCCGTGGCGTACACCGCGCGGAAGAGCTCCTCCACGAGCCGGGCCGTCTCGCCGGAGAGCTCGGTGGTTTGGTAGATCGTGGCGTAGTTCTCGCGCTTCGCCCGCGCGAGCTCGTGGAACGCCTCGTCGCTCATGGAGATCCAGCCGTGCTCTCCCGCGCCTTCGGCGGTGCCGTCGAGCGAGTGCTCGACGATGTCGGCGATGAAGTAGCCGAGGGCGAAGGCGTTGTAGTCGCCCGCCTGGCCGCGATGGAAATCCTCGGGCGCCACGTGGTGCGCGCGGATGGCGTCCGCGCGGTCCTTGCCCACGTAGGCGATGATGTCGGCGATGCGCACCACGCAGCCCTCGAGCGTCATCGGGACGAGGTGCGAGACCACGCGATCCCCCTCGTGCACGGCCGCGCGCACCGCGCCGTCGAGCGCGGCGAAGCTCGTCACGCCCGTCGGCGTGAAGCGCCGGCGCTCGTATTCGCCGTTATGGCAGAGGGCGCCGTCGAGCGTCTGCAGCGTGAGGTTTCGGTGGTAGAGCGCGTCGAGCACCCGCACCGAGTGCACGTTGTGGAAGAAGAAGCGGCCGCAGCGCTCGTGGAGGATCTCGTTCAGGAAGCGCTCGCCGGCGTGGCCGAAGGGCGTGTGGCCGATGTCGTGGCCGAGCCCGATGGCCTCGATGAGCTCGAGGTTCAGGCCGAGGGCGCGGCCGATGTCGCGCGCGACGCGCGAGACGAGCTGCACGTGGAGGCCGCGACGCGTCACGTCGTCGTTGGCGGCGAAGGAGAAGACCTGCGTCTTGCCCGCGAGGCGGTTGTAGGCGGGCACGTTCAAGATCTTCTCCACGTCGCGCTGGTAGGCGGGGCGAAGGACGGTCTGCTCGTCGCGCACGGCGTCGCGGCGAAGCGCATCCGCGTCCCGCGCGGCGTAGGGGCTCGTGAAATGCGCCTCGACGCGGCGCGCCACCTCGCTGGTGGCGGCCGGGGAGAGCCACCTGTCGGCGCGCGGGCTCACGCCCGCTCCTCCCCCACCACGAAGCAGCCCATGTTCAGGCGATCGGTCCACTCGCCGATCGTGGCCTCGCGTCCGCAGCGCGTGAAGACGCCCGAGAACTTCCCGCGGAAGAGGAAGAGCCCCTCCATCATGGATTCCTCGCGGCAGATGAGCGGATCCTCGCCCTTGGGCAACGTGCCGCCGAGGTAGACGGCGCTTCTAAATTGCGGCGCGTAGCGCTGGATCACGCATCGCGTCTCGGCGGCGCGCAGGAGCACCTCCTGCCAGGCCTTCGGCGTCTCGTCGAGGCCCGCCACGACGCCCATCGCGTTATAGCCGTCCTGCGGCTTCACGATCCACTCGTCCTTCTCCACGAAGCGGGAGAGGTCCGTCTCGGGGCCGAGGATCTCGGTGTAGGGCACGTGCTCCTCCACGAAGTGCCGCTCGGCGCCCGAGAGGAGGTCGCGCAGCACGGGGCTCCTGAGCGCGGCGAAGACGGTCTTGGTCGCGCAGGGCCAGGTGCGAAAGCCCCCGACCACGCACGCGAGCTGCTCCGCCTGCGCGCGCACGAGCGCCGCGGAACCTTGGCAGGGCTTCTCGAGCATCTCCGAGAGCACCGCGCGGCGCCACACGAGATCGAGCGGCCCCAACGCATCGGCAAGCACGGGCCCCTCGGCGCCTTCCGCCACCCGAAGCTCGCGGATCTCGGAGAAGCGGCACGTGACGCCCCTCTCCGCGAAGACCTCGACGAAGTGGTCGACCTCGTCGGCGGAGATCGATTCGCCATAGTCCACGACGCCGATCACCGGGCGCTCGGCCGCATGGCCGCCCACGCCAGCACCTTTCCACTGCCCGTAGGTCTCGAGGATCGCCTTCGCACAGGCTCGCACCACGTCGAAGGTGCGGGTGGAGGGGTGGCGCCCCGAGAACGCTCGCCACGTCTTCGAGCGCGCGATCGCCTCGCTCACCTCGACGGCGCTCGTCATGCCGGCCGAGCCGTCGGTGTTGAGCTCGCAGAACCAGAACTCGCCGGTGCGCTCGTTCAGGAAGATGTCCACGCGGGCGAGCGGGATCTCGCACTCGTAGCCCGTGGGAAGGAGGCAAAGCCCCTCCACCTCCTTCGGAAGGCCGAAGGCGGCGCGCACCTCGGCGCTCTCGCGATAGCCGCGCGTGACCTTCTCCATGACGCGGCCCATGGTCTCGGCGATGTCCGCGAGGTAGCGCGCGCCGTCCTCCGTGAAGAGCTTCGGCGTGAAGGCCCAGGAGAGCGGCTGGCCGTGGTAGAGGGCGTGCGTGGTGGCGAGGTAGGCGTCGCCCGCGGCGCGGCTCTCGACGTCACCGCCGAGCTCCGCGCAGCGCGCGTTGAACTCCTCCTCGAGGGCGAGGCCTCGCCGGGTGGTGGGAAATTCGCGCGCAGCCACGTTAGCCCTCCATCGGAATGTAGATCTGGCGGGTCTTCACGACTTCGAACCCGAGGGCCTCGTGGAGGGCGAGCGACGCATCGTTTGCGGCCATGACCTGGCTGAACGGCGTCCAGCCCTTCGCGAGGTGCTCGTTGGCCTTCGCGGCGAGGAGCGCGGAGCCAAAGCCGCGCCGGCGTGCCCGCGGGAAGACCTCGAGCATGCCGAGGGCGCCGTCGGGATGCTCGCCGATGAAGCCCACGAGCTGGTTGTCGAGGTCGAAGCCGCCGAGGATCTGCCCCTTCGCGAGGAGGTGCGCGATCTCGGCCGCGCTCGCGCCCTCGGGGAAGCTATAGGCCTTGCGGATGACGCTCGCCCAGCTCGGAGCGAGCGTGCGGATGTCGAGCTCCGCCTCCACGGGAAGCGGGTCCGTGCCCTCGTAGACCACGAGCGTGTAGGGCATGCTCGCCTCGTTCGTGGAGAACGTGCGACGGAGCACCCCCTCGAGCTCGGGCGAGAGCACCACCGCGAGGCTCGGCCGCGTCTGCCTGGCCATCGCGCGCTTGGCCTCGATCACGTCCGTGCCCCAGAAGTAGCGGGTCCCGTCGGGCAGGTCCACCGTGGCGAATCCCTCGCTCGCGTAGCTCATCTTCCCGAGCCCGCGCGCGACGATCTGCTCCATGGGCACGGAATCGAGCGGGCCCTCGGCGAAGAGCGCGAGCACCGCGTCGATGTCGACTTCGCGCACGCGCGCCGTGCCGCGCGAGGGGGCATCCGCCTTGAGCGCCCTGCGTATCGCCCGCGCATCGAGCACCGCCGTGGCGGCGGCGCTCGATACGGCATCGTCCTCCGGTTCCGGCTCCATCTCCTGCTCGATGGCCTCCTCCGCGACGCCCGTGGAGGAGCGCGCGAGCGCCTCGTCTTCCGCCTCGACCTCCGGCTCTGCGATGGGCGCGACCTCGGCGGCCTCCGCGAGCGCCTCCTCCTCGAATACCTGCGCGGCCTCGAGGTCCTTGGCCTCGGGCGATGCCGCGCGAGCAGTCGGGGCGGCCATGCCCCCGCGAGCGCGGAGGAAGCTCGGTAGCGCGCGATCCTCGCGTTCGCGCTCGGTGATGGGCGGCTTGCCGGCGAGGACGCGCGTGATGCGCTTCGCCATCTGGGCGTGGCCCGCCGCGTTCGGGTGGTCGGCATCGTCCATGAGCGAGGGGTCGGCGTCGAGCAGGTCCTCGCCGTCCACGAGCTCGAACTGCGGCCAGCGCTCGGAGATCCGCTCGAGGATGCCCGGGAACTCGCGCCAGCAGCTCTTCGCCATGGAGGGGCGCTCGCCTTCGTCGTGGTGCGTGGGCGTTTGGATCCACGTGGGGCGGTCTCGCCAGAGGCGCCTCAGCACGCCGAGCGCCGCGCGGGCATCGCGTTCCACCGCACCGGCGTAGCACTCCTCATGGCGATACGCCCCGCCATAGGCCACCCACACGAGGTCGGGGTCGATGCGTCCCGCAAGGGGCGAGAGCGCGCTCGGCTGGAAGACCTGCGAGAGGAGGCCCTGGTTCACGACCTCGAGATCGGCCTCCCTACGAAGCGACTGCGCCCACCCGAGGCCGGGATCGTGGGCGTTTTGGCCCTGCGCCACGGAACCGCCGAGCACGAGGAGGCTCTTTCGCGCGGGTGCCGGCGCCACGTCGGCCGTGGCGAAGAGGCCACGCACGCGGCAGGGGGAGAAGACGGGGAGCCAGAGGCGCACGAGGCGCTCCTTCGCACCCTCCTCGTCGGAGAGGTCGATGACGAGCAGGCCCTCGCCGTGGACGTCGAGCACGCCCTCCACGTGGCGGGCGTCCACGTCGACGGAGAAGCCGTCCTCGGAGGCATCCGCCATCTCATCGCCCACGCGCGCCGAACCACTCTCGCGCGCGACCTCCACGCCTACGCGCGTGGCGCTCGTCACGACCTCCACGCAGATGCCGGCCGTCGAGAGAGCCTGCGCCCGGTAGAGCGCGGGATGCCAGGCCGCCACGCTCGAGAGGGCGCGGATCTGCTCGCGGGTGAAGCGAAGCGGGCGCACCCATGCCGCTTCTGTGCCGGAGGCCTCCCCTTCCAAGGCGATGAAGCCGGAAAGGAAGTCCTTGGCCCTGGCCTCTTGGGGCCACGAGCCTGCCGTGTCGAGCGTCTGCCACTGAAGCGTTGCCATGATGTACCTCCCCTGCCCCATGTTCCCACGAAAGTGCGCGCCGCTGGGCTCCCATTCAATCGGCAACCACCAATCCGGCGCCGATGCGGCGCCAGCGGTGGCCAAGCCCCTACAATCCCCGAGGAATGATCGGGTGCGTGCGAGGGATGGAGGATTTCAATGGCGCCTTGGTTCGAGAGCGCGCGGTTCTACCACATCTACCCCCTCGGGCTCTGCGGGTGCCCGCGGGAAAACGATTTCCAGAGCGCGGAGGCGCAGCTCGCGCGCGGCGCCGAGGAAAGGGGAATTCCCCTGCCACCTCCGCCCTTCGCGCGCCTTCGCGAGTGGGCGGACCACGCCTGCGCGCTCGGCTTCACCGCCATCTACATCGGTCCCCTCTTCCAGAGCTCCACGCACGGCTACGACACGGTGGACTACCGCCAGGTGGACAGTCGCCTCGGCACGAACGACGACTTCCGCGCGTGGGTGGCGCACTGCCACGAGATGGGCGTCAAGGTCGTGGTGGATGGCGTCTTCAACCACACCGGGCGCGACTTCTTCGCCTTCCGGGACCTCCGGGAAAAGCGCGGGGATTCCTGGGCGAGGGATTGGTACCGGGGCGTGAACTTCGACTGGGCCGGGCAGATGGGCGACGGCTTCGGCTACGAGGGCTGGCGAGGGGTCGACATCCTCCCCGCGCTCAACCTCCAAAACCAAGAGGTGCGCGACTACCTCCTCGACGTGGCGCAGTTCTGGTTCGAGGACTTCGGGATCGACGGCATCCGCCTTGATTCCGCGGACGTGATGGACTTCGAGTTCCTCCGCCAGCTCGTGGGGCGCATGAAGGGGCTCAGGAGCGACTTCTGGCTCATGGGCGAGGTCATCAACGGCAACTACGAACGCTGGCTGAACGACGCGCACCTTGATTCCGTGACGAACTACGAGCTCTCGAAGGCCATCTGGAGCGGCCACAACTCGCACAACTACTTCGAGATGGGCCACAACGTCCTTCGGCTCTTCGGGCCGTGGGGCGCCTGCCAGGGAGCGCACCTCTACACCTTCTGCGACAACCAGGACGTGGAGCGCATCGCCTCGAAGCTCGCCGACGGGCGCGACCTCGTGCCCGTGACGATCTTCCTCTACACGATCCTCGGGATCCCGAGCGTCTACTACGGCTCCGAGTTCGGCATCCAAGGGCGAAAGGGCCAAGGCGCGCTCGCGGACGAGCCGCTGCGCCCCGCGCTCGACCTCGCCACGCTCGAGGTGCCGCATCCGGAAATCTGCCCCCTCATTCGCGCGCTCTCGGACGTGGCCGACGCGCATCCCGAGCTTTCCTGGGGAGAGTACCGTGAGCTCTCGCTCCAAACGGAGACCTACGCCTTCGCGCGCGTGCTCGGCGCCGAGCATCCGCAAAACCCCACCGGGCACGACATGGCGTGCGTGACGGCGCTCTCGAACGCGAACGAGGACCGCGAGCTCTGGATGGACCTTCCGCTGCAGGCGAGGGAGGCGCGCGTGGCCGCCGGCGCGGGCGAGGCCGAGATCTTGGACGGCAGGCTCCGGGTAAGCCTTCCGCCCCATGGGGGATGTGTGGTCGAGCTTGCCTAGGGGTCGCATGGCGCGCGACCTCGCCGCTACACTGGGATCGGATCGAAGTGTTCGCCGCGATCGAGAGTGCCGGAGGTCCCATGCCCAAGTCCTATGAGGAGTTTCGCTCGTGGATCCTCTCGCGGGTGATCGATGGGTGCGCGATCGAGGCGAAGGGCGACGACGAGATCATCCTCGCCACGGACGCCGCGGAGGCGAAGGTGACGTTCTACGAGGTGGATCCCACGCAGCCGCGCATCGTGGAGTTCCTCATCCGCCGCCCCCACCACGAGGATTCCGAGCCGATCTTCCACCTCCACTTCGAGCTCACCGACCTTCCGCGTGCCCGCGAGCTCTTCGAGGAGATGCTCGAGGTGCTCCTCGAGCAGGGCGCCCGCAAGACCGAGACCGTGCTCCTCTGCTGCACCACGGGGCTCACCACGATGATGTTCGCGGAGAAGCTCTCGCTGACCGCCGCCTCGCTCTCGCTCGGCTACACCTTCGTGGCGAAGCCCCTCGAGGACGTCATCGAGGAGCACGGCTCCTACGCGTGCGTGATGCTCGCCCCGCAAGTGGGCTACCTGCGCAAGAAGGTGGCCGAGGCCTTCCCCGCGACGCCGGTCTTCGAGATCCCCGCGAAGATCTACGGCGCCTACGACGCCGCGGGTACGATCCGCCTCCTCCTCGACGCCCTCGACGCCACCACCCCCGATGCCCCCGACCTGCGCATCGTGCGCAAGGTCCTCGTCGACAAGCGGGTGCTCGTGATCTTCGTGAACCTCCACACGAACCGCACCACCATCCGCTACCGCCTCTACGAGGCCAACGAGGTCAAGGCATCCGGCCGCGTGGCCAAGCGCCACGTGGACTTCCGCGACGTGAGCGACCTCCTCGTATCGCTGCGCTCCACGGGCATCGACGCCGAGACCGCGGATGCCGTGGGGATCGTGGTGCCCGGGGTCGTGGACGGACTCGTGGCCACGTTCCCGCCCGATTCGGATACCACCTACGACTTCGCCGAGATCCTCGAGCGCTATCCCGGCGCGCGCATCTTCGTGGAAAACGACGCCAACGCGGCGGCCGTCGGATGCTACGCCTCGCAAAGCCTCTACGAGAACGTGTCGCTCTACCAGCAGCAGGCGGGCCACGAGACGGGCGCCGCGGGAACGGTCATCGACGGGAGGCTCGTCAAGGGCCGACGCGGATTCGCCGGCGAGGTCGGCATCATCCAATCGCTCTGGCCCATCGACATCGACGCCGACGACCTGCGGTGGAGCCCCGAGGCCGCCCTCAAGAGCGCGGCCGCGCACATCGTGGCCACGAGCTGCATCGCGGCGCCGGATGCGTTCTACCTCTCGTGCGATCTCGTGCCCGACATGGACGCCCTCAAAAGCGAGGTGGCCGCCCACCTGCCCGAGGGCTATGTGCCCGACCTCGTGAAGCTCGACGACCTTCGCGAGGCCATCTTCACGGGCATGCTCGCGCTCTCCCTCCAGCGCCTCGAGGCGGAGACCATGCTCGTCACCGTCCCGGAGGCCTAGGCGCCTCCTGCCGCCTCCGCGCCCTCGCCTTCGGCGGGCCTCATCAGCACGCTCACGTCCGCGACCTCGGGGAACCGCTCCTCGAGGAGCGTCTCGGCCGAGCGCGCGATCTCGTTGGCCTCGCGAAGGGTCATGTTGGGGTCGAGGAGCACGTGGAGGTCGACGTAGACCTCGCCCTCCGTGCCGCGGCTCCGCACCTCGTCGACGCCCGCCACCCCGGCCACGCCCTCCACGACCTCGGCGACCTCGCCCGCGTCGAGGCGCGAGACGTCCGCGAGGGTGCGGTTCGCCTCGCGGAAGATCGAGATCGCCGAGGCGAGGACCGCAAACGCGACAATGAGGGAGACGAGCGCGTCGGCCGCGGGGTAGCCGAGTTGCACGAAGATGAGCGAGCAGATGACCGAGACCGACACGTAGACATCGGTCCACGTGTGCTTCGCGTCGGCGGTGAGCGATTCGGAGTGCAGCTCGCGACCCCAGCGGCCCTCCCACCACGCCACCCAGATGTTGAGCGCCATGGTGGAGAGCATGATCACATAGCTCGCCCAGTCCACCATCACGTGGCTGCCGCCCTCGAGAAGCGACGCGATGGCCTCGCGCGCGATGTCGCCCGCGGCGATGATGAGGATGACGCCGATAGCCACCGAGGCGTAGGTCTCGTACTTCGCGTGGCCGTAGGGGTGCTTCTCTGAGGGGGGCCGGCTCGCGATGGAGACGCCGGCGAGGCCGATCAGCGTGGAGCCGGCGTCGAGGAAGCTCGCAATGCCGTCGTTCGTCATCGACATCGAGCCGCTCAGGGTGCCGTAGATGAACTTGAAGACGGCGACGACGACGTTCAGCGCGAATCCTATCCAGAGGATGCGCGTGAGCGTCCGCGCGCGCGTCGCCGCGTCAGCGTGCGGCGATGCCGTCCCACTCTCCTGCCTACGAGCCACTGCGCCTCCCGCTCGACGATTCACCCGTACGATATGTACCCCTGAGCGGGCCGCTGTCGCATGAAGCGCTAGGGCGTGACGACGACCTTGATGGAATCGGGGCCCTCCTGCGTGAGGATGGCCTCCTCCAGCTCGTCGATGCCGAAGCGGTGCGTGATGAGCTTCGACACGTCCACGAGGCCGGCGTCGAGGAGGTTCACCGCGCGCTGATGCGTATCGGGGTTGATCCTCGATCCGAAGATGCTGAGCTCCTTCGCGTACACGTCGAAGAGCGGCAGCTCGACGGTGGCATCCACCTGCGGCACGCTGAAGAGCACGACTCGACCGCACGGTCCGGCGGAATCGATCGCCTGGCGCACGGCGCGCGGGTTGCCCACGCACTCGACGACCACATCCACGCCGTCGTCCCCCGAGATCTCGCGAAGCGTTGCCTGGAGGTCCTCGTGGACGGGATCGATCGCAAAGTCCGCACCGAGCTCGAGGGCCACGTCGCGACGCAGCTTCACCGGCTCGGAGAGGATGACCGTGGCCGCCCCTGCCGCCTGGGCGAGCTGGCACATCATCTGCCCGAGCGTGCCGCCTCCCACCACGAGCACGGTCTCGCCGGAGCGGATTTCCGCGCGGTCGATACCGTGGATGGCGCAGGCGAGCGGCTCGGCCATCGCGGCCGCCTCGAAGCTCAGGTCCTTGGAGACGGGATAGCACTGCGTATCGGGGCAAAGCGCCATCTCGGCGAAGCCGCCGTCCACGTTCACGCCGAGCGCGAAGAGGTGCTCGCAGCACTGCTTTTTGCCCATGCGGCAGGGCCGGCATCGCCCGCAGTAGATGTTCGGATCGAGCGTCACGTGGTCGCCCGGCTCCACGACCTCGACCGCGGAGCCCACCCGCACCACGCGACCGGAGAACTCATGGCCGAGGACCACGGGCGGCGTCACCTCGGCCGATCCCCGTTCCCCGTGGTAGATGTGCACGTCCGTGCCGCAGACGCCGCAGGCGCGCACCTCGACGAGCACCTCGTGGGGCCTGAGCTCGCCGAACTCCATCTCGCGCACCTCGAAGACGGGATCTGCCTCCGCCCCAAGGAAAAACGCTCCCTCTGCCTTCATGGGTGCCTCCCTCGCGCACGTGCCCTGCTCGTTCCTCTTCGTGGAAACCTTACTCCCTGCGCGGCGCACCGGGACCGAGCGCGTCCCTTCGCTCTTCCGCCACATCGGGCTCCATGTGCACGACCACGTCCGCTACCTCGGGATACACCTGCTTGATCACATCCTCCACCTCCGTGGCCCTCTCATGGGCGTCGATGAGCGGCATCTTGGGATCGAGCAGGATGTGGAGGTCCATGTAGACCGCGCCCTCGCTGCCGCGGCTGCGCACCTCGTGGACGGAGCGCACGCCCTCGACCGTCTCCACGAGGCGCACCACCTCGGCGGACTTCAGGCGCGAGGCGTCGCCCAGCGTGCGAGAGGCCTGACGGAAGATGGAGATCGCCGAGGCGAGCACGGCGAGCGCCACGAGGAGCGAGACGACGGCGTCCGCCGCGCCGATGCCGAGCTGCACGAAGATGAGCGAGCAGATGACGGAGATCGACACGTAGGCGTCCGAGCGCGTGTGCTTCGCGTCGGCGGCGAGGACCTCGCTCTTCAAGCGCGCTCCCTGCCTGCCCTCCCAGAAGGACACGCCGAGGTTCACGATGAGCGTGCCCACCATGACGGCGTAGCTCACCCAGTCGACGAGGATCGCGCTCTCGCCGTTGACGAGCGAGCTGATGGCCTTCGTGGCGATCTCGGCCGCGGCGATGAGGAGCGCCACGCCGATCGCGGCCGAGGCGTACGTCTCGTATTTCGCGTGGCCATAGGGATGCGAGGCGTCGGGCGGCTTGGAGGCGATGCGCACGCCGAGCAAGCCCACGAGATTCGAGAAGCCGTCGAAGAAGCTCGCGATGCCGTCGTTTGCCATGGCCATGGAGCCGGAGAACGTGCCCCAGCCAAACTTCGCGAGCGCCACGAGCACGTTCAGGGCAAGGACGGCCCAGAGGATCCTCTGGACCTCCCGGTAGCGTGCGGTCGTGCCTTGCGCGGCGTTTCCCATGCCTAGACCTCGACGGTGAGCGTTGAGCCCTCGCGCCCCGAGCTCACCACGATGCGCGTGTCGATGGATTCCCGGAGCGCGTCCACGTGGCTGATGATACCCACGAGCTTGTCCTCGGGCGTGAGGCTCGTGAGCATGCGGATGGCGTTCTGGAGCGCCTCGGAATCGAGCGATCCGAAGCCCTCGTCGATGAAGAGGGTATCGAGGTGGATGCCACCGGAGTGGGCCTGCACCACGTCGGAGAGCCCGAGGGCGAGCGAGAGCGATGCCTCGAAGGATTCCCCGCCCGAGAGCGTGGCCACGTCGCGCTCCTTGCCCGTGCGGTGGTCGAGCACGGAGAGCTCGAGGCCCGATTGCTGGCGCAGGTTCCTCGCCTCGGGGCGACGCATGAGCTCGTAGCGGCCGTTGGCGATCATGGCGAGCCGACGGTTCGCCGCGGCCACCACGCGATCGAGGTAGGCCTGCTGCACGAACGTCTCGAAGGTCACCCGCGCCACGCCGGAGAGGCTCCCGTTCGCGGTGTTGGAGAGCGCGTCGACGATCGCGTGCTCGTCGAGGAGCTTCCGGTAGCGGCGAAGCCATCCCTTGAACTCAACCGTGGCGCGCGCGTTCGTGGCAAGGCGCGCCTTCACCGCGTCGCGCCTGAGGGCGAGTGCCCGCTGCGCCCCCGAAAGCTCGCCACGCTTCGCCTCGAGCTCCGCGACGTCTCGCTCGGGAATCTCGGCGAGCACCTGGCCTTGCGCCTCCACCCTTGCCCGCGCGCTCCCAAGCTCCGTCGAAGCCGCCGAGAAGGCCTCCTTCGCCTTTGCGCGCAGGTCCTCGATCTCGCCGAGGCGCCTCTTGGCTGCGGCGATCGCGGCATTCGCCTCGGAGAGGTCTTTCGCGGGGAGGCCCTTTTCGAGCGTCTCCACACGAGCTCGCGCGCGCTCCCTCGCCCGCGCGAGTTCCTGGGCGCGCTGGTCGATGTCCTCTTTGGCGCGGCTCGCCCGCTGGATCAACTCCTCCAAGCGCGTCGCGTGGGCGATTGCGCGCTCGCGTGCGCTGCATTGCGCGGCGAGGTGCCCTATCTGGCCTTCCTTCGCGGTCATTGCCCTATCGAGCGTCTCGAGGGACTGCGCGAGGGCGTCCGCGCTTCCATGCCGCTCGATGAAGTGCTCGCACGCTTCTCGCGCCGCCGCCGCGAGCGCGGCCGCCTCCCCCGCCTCCTTCGATGCCGACGCGGCTTTTTGCGCCTCTCGCTCGGAGGCTTCGTGGGCGGCATCGACCTCGGCCTCGCTTGGACACTCCGCCGATCGCTCGGCGGGAGCGGGGTGCTCGAGCGAGCCGCACACGGGGCAGGGCTCGCCAGGCTTGAGCTCGCCGGCGAGGATGCCCGCCTGCTCGTCGAGGAAGCGGCGCTCGAGCGCGTGGAAGGTCGCGCGCGCCGCGTCCGCGCGATCCCGCGCATGCCCATAGGACGAGACGGCCCGCGTGTGCGCGGCTTGAGCGGCGCACTGCCTCGCCTCGAGCTCCCCGAGCTCGCGCTGCCACCCAATCGCCCGATCGCGCTCCTCGACGAGCGCGCCCAGCTCCGCCTCGGCCTGGGCGTGCGCGGCAAGCGCCCCCTCGAGCTCGCTCGCGCGAGATCTCAGCGCCCCTGCCTCCTCGCGCGCGACGGAGAGTGCTCCATCGAGCGTGGAGGGGCGCCCTGCGCCTTCGGAAGCCAGAGCGGACCCGCCCAGCTCCCGCGCGAGGTCGCTCCGCACCGCCTCGAGTTCCTCGCCGAGGGCACGCCCCTGCGCCTCGAATTCGGAGAGCCTTCCTCGAGCCTGCTCGAGATCTGCCAGGCTTTCGAGCGAGGCCTCGAGCGTGCGCACGCGAAGGCCGAGCTCCAAGGCCTCGGAGGCGAACCCTTCGGCCTCATCGCGCGCCCTCGTGGCGCGGGCGAGCTCCTCCTCCAGGCGCCTCGCCTGCCGTTTCGCCGAGGAGAGCTCGGAGGCCACATGCGCGCGGCGCGCCGCCTCCTTGAGCGCCTGATCCACCTCTCCCAAGGCCTTCGTGCGCTCGGCAAGCTCGGCGTCGAGCGCTTCCCGCGCGGCCTCGTCGTCAGCCTCTTGCGCCGCGAGGAGCTCGAGGAGCGCGTCGCCCTTCACCGCGGCGTGCTGCCTCAGCTCCGCGTAGTCGACGCAACGCTCCTCGCCCGTGAGCTCCACGAGCTGGAGCGTGGAGGAGATCGCCGTCTTCGCCTCGGCATCTGCCCTCGCGAGCCGCATCTGGCGATTCTTAAGCTCGCGT
This sequence comes from uncultured Atopobiaceae bacterium, assembly GCA_947625235.1. Lineage (GTDB taxonomy): Bacteria > Actinomycetota > Coriobacteriia > Coriobacteriales > Atopobiaceae > CANRLS01. The sequence goes on from CANQNP010000007.1 coordinate 38,216, forward strand.
TGGACTCGCTCATAGGGCTCGGTGCCGAAGAGCTCGCGGAAGATGGCGCGCCTGTTCTCCGACGAGGTGGTGAGGAGTTCGCGGAACTTCCCCTGCGCGATCATCACGATCTGGCGGAACTGCCGGGCGTTCATCTTGAGGATGCGCGCGACGGCCTCGTTCACCGCCGTCACGCCCTCGATCTCCTTGCCATCGGGGAGCTTGAGCCACGCGAGGGGATCCTCGTGCATGGTCCCGGTGCCGCGCTTCTTGGGGCGCTCCTGCGCGGGAGAGCGCCGTATCGCGTAGCGCTCGCCCGCGTAGTCGAACTCAAGCTCCACCTCGGTGAAGACGTCGATGGGGGCGAAGTCGCTCCGCATCTGGGCCGCGGACCTTGAGGGATCCGACGTCTCCCCGAAGAGCGCGTAGGAGATCGCATCGAAGATCGTCGTCTTCCCCGCGCCGGTGTCTCCCGTGATGAGGTAGATGCCGCGTTCGCCGAGCTCGTGGAACGGCACCTCGACCACGGAGCCGTAGGGTCCGAAGGCGCTCATCGTGAGCGTGATGGGCCTCATGGGGCAATCCTCCCCTCGTCCTCGACGAGGCACTGCTCGAAGACCTCCTCGAGCACCGCGCGTTGCGCATCGGTGACGGGCCGCGCGTTCTGCTCCTCGAAGAATCGCTCGAAGAGCTCGAGGGGGTCGTCCTGGCCGCCACCCACCTCCACCTGGCCCAAATCCGCGTGGTGGCGCGTGCTCGCGTTCTCGACGTCCATGGCCATGAGCCTGGGAAACGTCGCCCGGAGCCGCGCGAGGGCGTCTGCCGGGGGATCGTCGTCGGTGAGGATCGCGTGGAGGTAGTCCTCGGGATCCGCCTCCGAGAGCACCTCGCTCGAGATGAGCTCCTCGAGCGGGCCCTTCACCTCGCGAAGGTCGTGCGGCGGGCGAAGCGGCATGGTCGACCATTCCACGTGGCCCTTCTCCCCGAGCTCCACCAGCACGGCGGACTTCTCCCCCCGCGCCTCGGAGATCGAGTACTTGAGGAGCGAGCCCGCGTAGCGCGCGGTGTCCCGCCCCACGCGCTGCGGATGGTGGAGATGCCCGAGGGCCACGTAGTCGAAGTCCTCGAAGATCGCGGCATCGACCCCGTCGACGCCCCCGATGCTCGTCTCCGAATCGCTTCGCTCGGGCTCCGCGCCTCCGGCGCGCACGAACTGGTGGGCGACGAGGACATTTCGCGAAGAGGGATCCACATCCGTGGCCTCGAGCACGCGACGGAGGGCCTCCGTGTAGTCCGACCCGAAGTCCGCATCCTCGAAGAACGGGCGCACGCCACTCGGGCGCAAAAACGGCATGAGCCAGAAGCGCACCTCGCCAAACTCGTCCTCGAGCGGCACGGAGGCGAGCGCTCCGCTGAACGCGGGCGGCACATGGACCCCCTGGCGCTCGAGGAGCGTGGACGCGTAGCCCACGCGCTCGGCCGAATCGTGGTTTCCGGGGATGGCGATCACCTCGAAGCCCCGCTCCGAGGCCTCCGTGAGCAGCCAGTCAAGAAGCGCCACCGCCTCTGCGGACGGGGTGGAGCGATCGTAGAGATCCCCCGAGAAGACGAGGGCGTCCACCTCGGCCGCCTCCGCGTCGTCGAGCAGATGCTCGAGCGTCACGCGCTGGTCCTCGAGCATGGAGAAGCCGTTCACCACCTTGCCGAGGTGGAGATCTCCCACGTGCAGGAACCTCATCTCACGCTCCCTCGCGCTTAATGCCGTCGCCGGGGTCCCATGGGGCCTTGCCGAGATAGTGAACCACACGAGCCCAACAACAATTACGGACTCTAAAACCGCTGGTAGACCGCCGTCGGGAGATCTCGCGCCCACGCATCGGCGAGGCCGCTCGGAGCCGGGCGGCCCCCTATTGTTTCCGTCTAAGTTGCGTTTGCAACTTGGGACCGCACCACCCCCCAAGTTCGCTAGAATGCCCGAGGTTGAGTTTTCAACTAACGAAGATTCGCCTCTCCATCCATCCCCGCTCGAAGCCCATCCCTGGAGGTCCCGCAGCATGAACCCCGTCGAGAGCGCCTATTGCCGCACCTTCCAAACGGCGATGGCCGCCGCCATCCCCGCGCTTCCCTATCGCCGCCCCGAGATCTTGGGCTCCGTGGACGACGTGCCCGCGGTGCTCCGGAAGGAGGGCGCGAAGCGTCCGCTCATCGTCACCGATCCCGGCGTCTACCAGCTCGAGGGCACGCAGGAGCTCATCCGCGCCATCAACGCCACGGGCATCGGCTGCGCGATCTTCGCCGACGTGCGCGCGAACCCCACCACGGACACCGTGGAGGCCGCCTACGAGTTCTACAAGGCTGAGAAGTGCGACGCGATCGTCGCCGTGGGGGGAGGCTCCTCCATCGACTGCGCGAAGGGAGTGGGGATCCGCGTGGCGCGGCCGGCGACGCCGCTCTCCAAGCTCGCCGGCATCCTCAAGGTCGTCCACCCGCTCCCGCTCCTCATCGCGATCCCCACCACCGCGGGCACGGGCTCCGAGGTGACGCTCGCCGCCGTCATCGTGGACGCGCGCACGCGCCACAAGTACGCCATCAACGACTTCCCGCTCATCCCGCGCTACGCGGTGCTCGACCCCGAGATGACGAAGACGCTCCCGCCCTCGCTCACCGCCACGACCGGCCTCGACGCGCTCACGCACGCGGTGGAGGCCTACATCGGCAACTCCACCACGAAGCAGACGAGGCAAGTCGCGTTGGATGCCGTGCGCCTCATCTTCGAGAACCTCGAGAGGAGCTACGAGCACCCCGAGGACCTCGAGGCGAGGCGTGCCATGCTCGAGGCCGCCTACCTCGCGGGATGCGCCTTCACCGTGTCGTACGTGGGCTACGTGCATGCCGTCGCGCACGCGCTCGGCGGCGCCTACGACATCCCCCATGGCTACGCGAACGCGGTCGTGCTGCCCCTCATGCTCGAGGTGTACGGAGACGCCATCGACGGCAAGCTGAAGGACCTCGCCATCGCGGCGGGGCTCGCACGCGACGCGACGCCCGCAGCCACCGCCGCCCAGCGCTTCATCTCGGCCATCGTGGAGATGAAGGTGCGATTCGGCATCCCCGACACCTTCCCCGAGATCCGCCGCGCCGACATCCCGCAGCTCTCGGAGTGGGCCGCCGCGGAGGCAAACCCGCTCTACCCCGTGCCCGTGCTCATGGACGCCCACGAGCTCTCGCACGTCTTCCGCGCGCTCATGGCGCCGAAGGAGGAGCCGAGGGAGGCTGCGGCCCCCGCGAGCTCCGCGGCCCGCGCGGAGGAGATCTCCGGGATCGTGGCGCGCCAGAGGGCGTGGTTCGGCGAGCGCCGCACCCTCGAGCTCGGCTTTCGCACGCGCGCCCTCGAGCAACTCGAGCACGCGATCCTCGAGCACGAGCAGGACATCTACGCGGCGCTCGAGGCCGACCTCTCGAAGAGCCGATTCGAGAGCTACATGTGCGAGGTCGGGCTCGTGCTCGCCGAGCTCCACTACCAAAAGCGCCACCTCGTGGCGAACATGGCCGACAAGCTCGCCTGGACTCCCCTCGCGCAGACGGCGTCCGTCTCCTACACCACGCGCTCGCCCTATGGCGTCACGCTCATCATGAGCCCGTGGAACTACCCCTTCCTCCTCACGATGGATCCGCTCGTGGACGCCATCGCGGCGGGAAACTGCTGCGTGGTGAAGCCGAGCGCGTACTCCCCCGCCACGAGCGCCATCATCGAGAAGATGATCTCCGAGGCCTTCGGCCCGGAGCACGTGGCGTGCGTCACCGGCGGGCGCGAGCAGAACAAGGCGCTCCTCGACGAGCCCTTCGACCTCGTGTTCTTCACGGGGAGCCAGGCCGTGGGCAAGGAGGTGCTCAGCCATAGCGCCGAGCGCCTCACGCCGGCCATCCTCGAGCTCGGCGGCAAGAGCCCCTGCATCGTGGAGCGCACGGCCAACCTCGGCCTCGCCGCGCGCCGCATCGTGTGGGGCAAGTTCCTGAACGCCGGGCAGACCTGCGTGGCGCCCGACTACCTCCTCGTCGATCGCGAGATCCAGGGCCGCCTCATCGACGAGATCCAAGGCGAGATCTGCCGGCAGTTCGGGGCGAACCCGCTCGAGGACCTCGACTACGTGGCCATCGTGAACGACAAGCACTACCAGCGCCTCCTCGGCCTCATCGACCCCATGAAGGTCATCATCGGCGGCGAGGCGGTGGCGGCCGAGCGAAAGATCACCCCCACCGTGCTCACGGACGTCTCCTGGGATGACGCCTGCATGGGCGAGGAGATCTTCGGCCCCATCCTCCCCGTCATCGCCTACGACGACCTCGACGAGGCGCTCGCCGAGGTGGACGCGCGGCCGCATCCGCTCGCGTTCTACTTCTTCAGCGAGGATCCCGTGCTCTCGCACAAGGTGATGCGCGAGCATGAGTACGGCGGCGGTTGCGTGAACGACGTCGTGATCCACCTCGCCACCTCGTCCATGCCCTTCGGCGGCGTGGGCGCGAGCGGCATGGGCTCCTACCACGGAAAACGAGGCTACGAGGCCTTCACCCACGAGAAGAGCGTCGTGAACAAGATGACGTGGATGGATCTCCCGCTTCGCTACCAGCCCTATCGCGAGCTCTCCGAGAAGCTCGTGCGTCTCTTCGTGCGCTAACCAGGGATACGCGCACGGGGTCCGCAGAGCGGAGGCTCGTCAAGGGATACGGGCCGTGCCTCGCCAAGGGGCACGGCCCGAATCGTGCCGCTCGCACAGCGCTCGGCGATCAAGCCCCGTGCCGAGGGTAGAGTGAAGCCACCGCACGCTCGCACGATCGAAAGCCGAGGCACCACCCATGAGCCCGCAGAAGTCCGCAAGCTCCCTCACGCCGGCTCGCCCGTCGTCCGCCCTCAAGCCGCGCCCCGCCATACCGGGGCTCAAGCTCCGCCACGCGAACGCCTATGTCGCCCTCGCGACGATCCTCGCACTCTGCTACCACTCGTTTACCATGGGCTATTCCATGTGGACCGGCTGGTACGACCGCAACGTCTCCGTGAGCTCGGCCTGGATCATCGCCGGATTCGTGATCGTGCACGTCTTCCTCGTGCTCGTGCTGTTCTTCTTCTTCGCCGAGGGAGGCGCCCTCACCTACAAGAAGGACCCGAGGTCGATCCTCATCCAGCGCGTGAGCGCGATCGCGATCATCATCCTCCTGCACTTCCACATCAAGGCCTACACGGCGGTGGCCATGGGAGAGAAGCTCGACCTCCTCATGTTCCTCTTCTATGTGGCCACCGAGCTCGCGTTCTTCGGCTTCGTGATGATGCACGTGGCGGTCTCGCTCGGCCAGGGGCTCATGCTCGTCGGCTGGGTGAGGAAGCCGGACCTCCTGAAGGCGATCGACAAGGCGGCCTACTGGGTGTGCGGCATCCTCTTCGCCCTCTACGTGGGCGGCATGATCCACTTCTACCTCGGCGCCCTCGTAATGTAGAAAGGTCAGCGTCAA
>CANQNP010000008.1 GCA_947625235.1 uncultured Atopobiaceae bacterium
ACATAGACAACGAATACTCGATGCTTCGTTACACAGTTATAGGGATATCCTCGGAGATTCCTATACATATAGTGTCTATCGTGGTGGAGGAGAGCGGCCGACAACAGACTGCGTTTTTGCCATGATCGGCATGCTCTCAAGACACCTCGAAGAGTTCGAACCAACTGAATTTGATTATATTATTATCGATGAGGCCCATCGTTCTGGCGCTGAGAGTTATCGTAGGGTAATCAACTACTTTAAGCCTAAGTTTCTTCTGGGGATGACAGCGACACCAGATAGATCTGACGGTTACGATGTCTATAAGCTTTATAACCATGTAATCGCATATCGCATTTCTTTAAGAGAAGCACTTGAGAATCAAATGCTCACACCGTTTCACTATTTCGGTATCGCAGATCTCTCCATAGATGAACGCGAGCTCGATAACGTTGCGCTGTTTTCCCGCTTGACGTCTGAGGAACGAGTAAGGCATGTGATCAACAAAATTGAAGAGTATACGGTCGATAAGAGGAATCGACGCGGTCTTATATTCTGTAGTCGCAATGACGAAGCTCGAGAACTTTCGAAGCGTTTTAATGATCTGGGCTATAGAACCGTGGCCATAAGTGGTGCAACGAATGAGTACGATCGCAATCTCGCAATCTCACGACTTGAGAGTGGCGATATCGAATATATCTTTTCAGTCGATATCCTGAATGAGGGCGTTGATATCCCTTCCGTGAATCAGGTAATCATGCTCAGAAAGACTGAATCTGCAGTGGTGTTCATGCAACAACTCGGACGTGGACTCCGTAAGCAGCACCAAAAGGACTACACACTCGTCCTCGACTTTATCGGTAATTATCAGCAGAATTACTTGATTCCAATGGCGCTCGCAGAGGATAGGAGCTATGACAAAGATACGCTTCGGCGCATCGTAAAAGAGGGTAGCTCGATTATCCCGGGAGCATCAACGGTCTCCTTCGAACGTATTTCCGAGCAGCGCATATTTAGATCTCTTGAAGAGAGCAATTTCACAGAAGCGAAGCTTATTAGAAGCGAGTATCAGCATTTGAAGCAGATGCTAGGACGAATACCTCGACTTGCAGACTTCGATACGAATGAAGTTATGGATCCCTTGAACATTATAAAGAAGTACAAATCTTACGCTGCCTTCCTTCAGACCTATGAGAAGGATCTCCCTGATAGCTTGAGCAAACGAAAGCTTGAGTTACTCGCCTACCTTTCAAAGTTCGCTTCAGGCAAGAGGAGAGGCGACCTCCTGGTGCTTAAACGGCTTGTACAACAGGCTAATTGGAAAACTTCATGCTCATCTGAGTCAATTTCGTATAATGCTGAAGAAGTGCAATCGATCGCGAGAGTATTAACCGGTACATACTATCCAAAGGCTAATGTCGAACTCGTTGAATACCGTGATGGTGTATTTGAATTGAGTCAAGAGTTTGCAAGAGCCCTTCAGAATCCGATGTTTTTAGATCAAGTAGATCAGATAATTGATTTCGGTTTGGCACGAAATAGTGGACAGTATGCAGACACCTACAAAGATACCGATTTCGTTCTTTACGAAAAGTATAATATTGATGAGATTTGCAGGCTCCTTCGATGGGATCACAATCCGAATCCATTCAATATTGGCGGGTATTATCATGATAAGAGAACAAACACATTTCCTGTCTTCATAAACTATGAGAAGGATCCATCAATCAGCGCAACTACTAAATATGAAGATCGATTTGAATCTGAGAACCGACTTATAGCGATCTCTAAGAGTAAGCGAACGCTCCACTCTCCGGAGATTGAAATGCTCAAGCATGCGGACACGAATGGTGTGCGATGCTTCTTGTTCATACGTAAGAATAAGAAAGACAAGAATGAGAGCAAAGAATATTACTTCCTGGGAGAGATTCACCCCACCGGCGAGTTCAAGGAGATCGTCATGGATGATGCGAAGACAAGAGCGGTAGAGATCGTCTACGACATTGAGGAATCAGTGCGCGCAGATATATACGATTATCTTACAAGTAGTTTTAATGAAGAATAGGTGCGATTGCAATGCTCACTTCAGCATGGTCTCGTCGCGAGAGGTAAGCAGCTTCTTTAGCTTTTCCACGATCACTTCATCCGCAGGGAGCCAATCAACATCGTCGAGCTGTGAGACATCAAGCCACTTTGCTGCTTCATGCTCAAGAAGTTCAAGGTGGCTGCCCATGAGCGAGCATAGAAAGCAATCCATCGACAGATGGAATGACGGATAGTCATACTCTACGGTAAGAAGTTTGTCACCAACTTCAATACGAGCTTCAAGTTCTTCGAATATCTCACGTTGTAATGCGTTGACCGGCGTTTCGTGATCTTCGATCTTTCCTCCGGGAAACTCCCAGCCACCCTCAAACTCACCGTAGCCTCGTTGGGTGGCGAGAATACGCCCATCACGCTGGATAATGGCGCATACAACACGAATACTTTTCATGATCAGCGATGTATCTCCATAGTAACTATCCTTCCCTGTGCGTCTGGAATTCTACTCGGATTCACGAGAAGGATAGGCATGGCCTATCAATGCGAAAAAGCGTACATCCTTTAAGGCACAATCGCCCAATGCGCGGACGAGCGCGTGATCATCGCGAGCTGCAACGACGGCACGCGCCCCGTCGTCTTCAAGATCGAGCGCATCGACGTCCCCGACACCCCCGAGGACGAGGCCTGGCTCGCGAGCCACGACTTCCTGCTCCGTCGCGATAGCGCATCCACGAGCGCGTAGGCGCAACGCCTGATCGCACCCAAGCCATCCGCCGATCCGGACTTTCACTCCTGATTAGCGGAAGCGCAGCGTGCGGCATGCGTTCAATCGCTACTTCGCGTTCGTGGTACTCGCTACCTTATGTTTGTGGAGCCTTCTACTTTACGTTTGTGGCATCATCTACTTTACGAATGTGGAGGTCGCCACTTCGCGTTTGACGAACTTCGCACGCGCGCTTCGACCCTATGGTCATCACGGCAAGGAGGTTCCTCATGATTGAGCGCACCCTGGGTCCGCACCTCCTTGAGCTAGCCACGTGGTACCCCGTCATCTCGCTCACGGGGCCCCGGCAAAGTGGCAAGTCCACGCTCGTACGCCATGTCTTTTCCGACTATGACTACGTGAACCTTGAGGATCCAGCGACGCGGAGTCGCGCTCTCGCGGATCCCACTGGCTTTGTGGAGGATCTCCGCGAACGCACGATCATCGATGAGGCTCAGTACGCTCCCGAGCTGTTTTCCGCCATCCAAGCTCGGAGCGACGCACATGCCGCAAGCGGCCAGTTTGTACTCACCGGTTCGCAGAACTTCCTGCTACTCGGCCATATTAGCCAGTCGCTTGCCGGACGCGTGGGCATTGCGAAGCTCCTGCCGCTTTCGTATCCCGAGATTGTCTCGGCCAATGAAACCTCGGGTAAGGCCTCGCTTGCCGAGCTCATGGTGCGCGGCTCGTATCCCGCGCTGCACGCGGGCCGCGTGCCCACTCACGTCTTTTATCAAAACTACCTCGATACCTATCTCACCCGCGATGTAGCGGGCTACCTCGATGTGCGGCGTATCTCCGTGTTTCGCGCCTTCCTCGAGGCCTGTGCGGCGCGCGTGGGTAGCTTGCTGAATTGCGCCGATCTTGCGCGCGATTGCGGTGCGAGCGTTCCGACGGTGAAAGGCTGGCTCTCCATTCTCGAAACGAGCTACATTGTGCGGCTTCTCCGCCCAAAATCCGCAAACCTATCGAAGCGTCTCGCAAAACGGCCCAAGCTGTACTTCATCGACACCGGGCTTCTCTGCCACCTTCTCGGCGTGCGCTCCGAAGAGTGGTTCACGTCGAGCGAGTGGTACGGGCCCGTGTTTGAGAACTATGTGATCTCCGAGCAGCTCAAGCGCGCGTGCAATCGCCTCGAAGAGCCGCGGCTTTCCTACTATCGCGACGACTCGAAACGCGAAATCGACCTCATCGAGGAAACGCCCGGCGAGGAGGCGAGAGCGGTAGAAATCAAATCGGGTCGAACGTATCGTCCCTCCTTCGCTTCGACGACGCGCGCCATCGCATCCGAGCTAGGCCTCGCGCCAGCCGTCATCTACGGCGGCGATGGTACGTTTGACGACCATGGCGTGCAGGTCTTTGGCGTGAGGGAATGGCTCACGCGTGAAAGCTGAGGACGCGCACCCTTGCCCCGCCGGTTCACTAAACGTTTTAAACCCTACTGAACGCGCAGGTGGCGCGGGGCGTTTTGGATAGCATGGGAAGCGTTTCGGTGCCCTATGCGAGGGAGGTTCCATGGCCACATACAAGACGTTCACCACGGTGGGGGATAGCGGCCCCTTCGTCTCGATGCTCATCCTGAGCGTGGGCGCGCCGGTGCGCGACGCCGATCTCGACCCCGCGCTCTTCTCGGTCTACGTCGAGCGCAAGGATCCGGCGACGGGCGAGGTCGTGCTCGCGAAGGAGCACCGCGCGGACCCCGTGGCGCTTCCCTCGCGCGGCTTCGTGCCCGTGCGCCGCGCCTTCGCGTGCGACGAGCACGGGCGTGCGCAGGACGGCGGCACGCACGTGGCGCTGAGGCTTCCCGAGATCCGCCTCACGAAGCGCATCGACGGCGACATCCTCTCGGGCAAGCTCCGCGAGCTCGACTATCGCGTGATGCAGACGCGCGCCCTGCCGCCCGAGAAGCCGGGCGAGGCGCCCGTCGTGGGCCTCGTCTTCGACGAGTGCACGGGCGACATCTGCCCGCAGCTCGCCGGCTGGGACGTCACCCTCTCCGGCACCTTCGACGGCATCGAGATGGCCTACGCGCTCTACACGCCGGACGTGGCCGCCGTGAACGCGCGTCGGGCGAACCCCGGCCCCTTCGGCGAGGCGAAGCCGGCGCTCGAGAAGGTGCCGCTCGTCGTCTGGCTGCACGGTGCGGGCGAGGGCGGCGGCGAGCCGTATCGCACCATCACCGGCAACAAGGTGGTGGCGCTCGGCGAGGCCGACATCCAGGGCAAGCTCGGCGGTGCCGCCTACGTGCTCGCGCCCTCGTGCCCCACGTTTTGGATGGACAGCGGCGCGGGCGAGATCGCGGACGACAACCAGTCCATCTACGGTCCCGCGCTCATGGAGCTCATCGACGAGGTCGCGCTCGCGCACCCCGACATCGATCGCTCGCGCATCTACATCGGCGGCCTCTCGAACGGCGGCTTCATGACCTGCCGCATGGTCGTGGACTACCCCGACGCCTTCGCCGCCGCGGTGGCGTGCTGCGCGCCGTGGGTGGGCGCGCTCGCCTCCGACGAGGAGATGGCGAAGATGGCTGAGACCCCCATCTGGTTCATCCAGGTGGACGACGACCCGCTCGTGCCGCCCGAGACGCACCTCAAGAGCTTCTGGGATCGCCTCATCGCCGCGGGCGCCGAGGACGCGCACGCCACCTACTACGACTGCATCGCCGACGAGACCGGCGTCTACCGCGACGAGGACGGCCGCCCCGTGCGCTACATCGGCCACCTCGTGTGGATCAACGTCTACCACGACACCGTGAAGACCGAGCTCGACGGCACGAACGTGCTCTGGGATGGCTTCCCGGTCACTTTGTGGCAATGGGTCGGTCTGCATTGACGCTGCGGCACTCTGGTGCACCCGATCTGCGGGCGATTTTGCGGCCTCACGTAGCGAAGTACGCTACGGCCGCACAATCCCCCGCATCTCGGGCACCCCAGAGCGCCTCGCTGTCGTTTTGCTCGTTCCTGACTCGTCGATTGCTGGGGTAAGGACGCAAGATACGGCTCCCACAGGGCGCGACGAACCATATGCTCCGCGCCCGGGAGACAATGCGGAAGAGAGATCGGAAAGGAACGCGCGATGGAGAAGCTCGAGAAGCTGTTGGCAGGCAAGCCCGAGAGCCATGTGATGCCGTTTCTCTGGGTGCATGGCGAGCCGCATGAGCGCTACGCGGCGCAGCTCGACGCCATGGAGGCGGCGGGCATCCGCGAGTTTTGCGTGGAGGCGCGCCCGCACCCCGACTTCGGCGGTCCCGGCTGGTTTTCCGACCTCGGCTTCCTCCTCGAGGAGGCGAAGCGCCGCGGCATGGCGATGTGGCTCCTCGACGACAGCCACTTCCCCACGGGCTTCGCGAACGGCGAGGTGAAGAGGCACCATCCCGAGCTCCAGAAGCGCTACCTGCGTCTCGCCACCTTCGATGTGTGCGGGCCGCTCGAGGGCGCCGAGCTGAACCTGCGCTACACGGCGATGATGCCCACGGACGAGATCCTCGCGGTGCTCGCGTGCCGGCGCTGCTCGCCCGACGAGCCCGACGTCACCGAGACCGTGGACCTCACGCCGACGCTCCACACGCGCGCGGACTACGAGACCGGCAAGCCCGTCGTCTGCTGGGACGGCAAGCCCATGGGCTTCGACCAGGGCCCCTGCCCCGTGGTGGACCTCGACCTCGGCGAGGGGCTTTGGTACGTGAACGTGCTCTACACGAGCTTCGGCGGCGGCGAGAAGGAGACCGAGGGCTATCTGAACCCGATCGATCCCGCGGCCACGCAGGTGCTCGTGGACACCGTCTACGAGCCGGTGTTCGAGCACTTCGCGGACGACTTCGGCACCACCTTCAAGGGCTTCTTCTCAGACGAGCCGCGCTTCGGAAACATCCACGGCGCCGAGGGCGCCTCCATCGGGCGCAACCCTCAGATGCCGCTCCCGTGGCGCGCGGACCTCGCGAGGCTCCTCGCCGAGCGCCTGCAGTCGACCGCGCTCGCGGGACTCGACGAGACGAGCGTGCTCGCGTACCTGCCGCTTCTCTTCTTCGGCGAGTGCGAAGCCGCGCACGTCGTGCGCTACGCCTACATGGACCTCGTCTCCGAGCTCTACTCCGAGTGCTTCGACGGGGTGCTCGGGCGCTGGTGCGAGGCGCATGGCGTCGAGCGCATCGGGCACGTGATCGAGGACAACCACGCCGCCTCGCGCCTCGGCTACGGCCCGGGGCACTACTTCCGCGCGCTCGCCCACGCGAGCATGGCGGGCGTGGACGTGGTGATGGAGCAGCTCATGCCCGGCTACGACGAGGGCTTCTACCGCGGATTCCACAAGCCGGGCTGGGAGATGGCGTTCTTCACGTACGTGCTCGGCAAGCTCGGCGGCTCGCTCGCACACCTGAACGCGGCCACGCGCGGGCGTTGCATGGCCGAGGTCTTCGGCGCCTACGGCTGGGAAGAGGGCAACAAGCTCGGCAAGTGGATGGTCGACTACATGCTCGCGCGCGGCGTGAACTACTTCGTGCCGCACGCCTACGACGCGGCCGACTTCCCGGACCCCGATTGCCCGCCGCACCTCGCCGCCTGGGGCCACAACCCGCAAACCGGCAACTTCGGCGAGCTCATGGCCTATACGCAGCGCCTCTCGACGCTGCTCACCGGTGGCTACTACCGCCCTCAGGTGGCGCTCTGGTTCAACGCCGAGGCCGAGTGGAGCGGGGAATGGCAGAAGGTGGAGGAGCCGGCGCGCGCGATGGGCAGGGCGCAGATCGAGTACGACCTCGTCTCCACGGACTACCTCGTAGACGACTGCATGGTCGTGCGCAACGCGGGGTGCTTCGTCTGCGGCAAGGACACCTTCCGCGCGCTCGTGTTCCCGTGGGCCGAGGCCATGCCGAGGCGCCTCCTCGAGCGCGCGCTCGAGATCGCCGAGGCGGGCTTGCCCGTCTTCTTCGTGGACGCCTTGCCCACGCGCACCTCCGAGGGCGACGACGCCACGGAGCTCCTCCGCGCGCTTGCGAGCTCGAAGCACGTGGTCGTGGTGAGGCGGGCCGACCTCGCCGAGGCGCTCATCGCGGCCGAGCTTCGCGAGCTCACGCCGAGCATGGACGTGCCGTGGCTTCGCACCTACAGCTACGGCCATCGCGATGGCCTCGTGTACCTCCTCGTGAATGAGCATCCCTCGCTTCGCGTGGCGTGCGAGCTCACGGGCGCCGTCGAGGGCCATACCTACGTCTACGACGCCTTCGAGAACACCCTCGTCGAAGATCCGCGCGCCTTCGAGATCGACCTCGCGCCCTACGGCTCGAAGATCGTCATCGTGAGCAGGGATCCGATCGCGGGAGCGGTGCCGGCGCCGGAGCCCTTCGTGGAGGACCACGCGCGCGAGCTCGGGGCCTGCGAGCTTTCGCTCGCGCCGATGGAGGAGGGCTGCCGCGCCTGGGCGCCCATCGCCACGCTCGAGCGGCCCGCGTACGTGAGCGAGCTCGAGGGGCTCGATTCCTTCTGCGGGCTCATCCGCTACGCCTTCGCGCCCGAGCTCACGGCTGAGGAGGCGAGCGGGCGCGTGCGGCTTACGCTCGAGGGAGTGCAGGAGGGCGCGACCGTCATCGCGAACGGCGAGCGCGCGGGCACGAAGATCGTGGGCGACTACGCCTTCGACCTCACGGGCCGGCTTCACGAGGACGAAAACGAGCTCGTCGTCGAGCTCGACACCACGCTCGGCCGCGCCATGGACGACTTCATCGGCCAGGTCCTCCCGCTCCGCCCCACCGGCATGAAGGGCGCCCGCCTCTCGTTTGACTGACGCCGCGATCTCGGCCAAAACGAAAGCAAGACAAAAGGGACGGTTCTTTTGTCTTGCGCGCAGCGTCCCTAGCTGGGCAAACGTGGCAAGACGAAAGGGACGGTTCTTTTGTCTTTGCAAAGCTGCAGGTAGACGGCTTGCCGCACGGCAAAAGAACCGTCCCTACTGTCTTGCGGGGGAGTGGATTCGCTACACTCGAGCAATCGTTTACGTGGCGCGGGTGCGGGGAGGCGCTCATGGCCCAGTCGAACAAGCCCATCTCCATGCGGGAAGTGGCTGAGCTCGCCGGCGTGAGCATCGCCACCGTCTCGCGCGTGATCAACGGCCTCGGCGGCTTTTCCGAGGAAACGCGCAAGCGCGTGGAGAAGGTCATCGAGGAAAACGGCTACATCGCCAACCAGGCGGCCAAGGGCCTTCGCGAGGCGCGCACGCGCACGATCGGGATGATCGTGCCGGACATCACGAACGACTTCTTCTCCACGCTCGCGCTCCAGGCGGAGCGCGCCTTCGCCGACGAGGGCTACTCGGTGCTCATCTGCAACGACGCGAACGACGCCGAGCGTGGCGAGCACTACCTGCGCACGCTCATCAGCAAGCGCGTGGACGGCATCATCTGCATCAGCGGGCGTACCACCTTCGACGAGGACGAGGTCTTGGGAAACGTGCCCATCGTCTACGTCGACCGCTTCCCCGAGCGCTCGCACGACATCCCGCGCGTGATCTCGGACGACCTTCGCGGCGGGCGCCTCGCCACCGAGCACCTCATCGAGCGCGGCTGCACGCGCATCGCCTTCATGACGGGCACGCACAGCGCGCTTTCCGTGCAGAACCGCGGCATCGGCTACGAGGAGGCGCTCGCGGGCCACGGCCTTGCGGCTGATCCCGCGCTGAGAATCGAGCTCAAGGGCCGCGTGCGGCGCTTCCAGGAGGCACGCGAGACGCTTGCCGCGGTCATCGCCTCGGGCGTGGACTTCGACGGCATCTTCGCGATGAACGACGTGATCGCCGTGGGGGCGCTCCTCGCGCTGCGCGACGCCGGCATCCGCGTGCCCGAGGACGTGAGGGTCGTCGGCTTCGACGATTCCATCTACGCGAGCATCGCCACCCCCGCGCTCACGAGCGTGCGACGCTTCCCCGAGGAGATGGCGAAGCGCGGCTGCGAGACCCTTCTCAGCCTCATCGAGGGAAACGACGTGGAGCTCGAGGACGTCATCCCCGTTGAGCTCGCGGTGCGGGAGTCGACGGCGTAAGCTCGCGTGTACCGCAGGAACCCCTCCTCGGCGTAAGCCCTGGCGCCTATTCCCCGAGCCAGAGCGCGGCGCCGTTGAGGCCGGTGGGGTCGTTTGGCAGGTAGACGCCCATGAAGTCGTCGATCGCGCGGCCGAGGGAGTTGTCCGTCTCCACGACGATCTCGTTCTCGCCCGCCTTGAGCGCGCCATCCGCGCGGAATGAGTACGGAGCGACGATCGCGGTGCCGCAATCCGCGCCGTTCACCGTCACCGTGGCGCCCTCGGAGACGCCCTCGAGCTCGACCTTCGCGGGCTTCGTGGCCTGCGCCTCGGAGAGCTCGAGCGTGAAGGCGTAGCGCGCCTTGCCGGAGAAGGAGGCGAGCCCCGCGAGGCGGCTCACCCATTCCGGGCGTCCCTCGAGTGCGCGCGGCTCGCTCCACGTCTCGCACTTATCCTCCATGGAGGCGAGGGCGAGGGTGGCGTCCTCGAGCGCGAGGGCCTGAGTCCACGCGACGGGCGCCGGCGCGGGCTGGGCGCCCTTGAGCGGGGCGTCGCTCACGATGACGAGCTTCGAGGCGTAGGGCGCGAGGTCGATCTCGAAGGCGTGCGCGTCCTCCATGAGCGTGTTTGCGAACGAGTCGTAGACGTAGGCGTGGCCAGCGGGCGCGCCTGCGAGCGTGCAGCGCACGGGCTCCTTCGAGTGCTCGTTCACGAGGAAGATCACGTGGTCCGCGCCTTGCCGATAGCTATAGGTGCGAAGCCACGGCACCTCCACGCTGGGAGTGAGCGTGCGAAGCCCGGCCTCGGCGACGGCGCTCGCGAGGGTGCCGAGCGCCACGACCTCGACCGCGTCCGCCGCCTCGAGCGCCGCGAGCAGCGCCGTGGCGTCCTCGCCCTCCGATGCGCGCGCCGGGAGCCCGTCCACGAAGAAGACGGGGATCTTCGCCTCGGCGAGCGCGACCGCCTTCTCGAGGAGGCGCACGGGCACGGCCTCCGCCCAGGGGAGCACGAGCGCGCGGAAGGTCTCGTTTCCGCAGGTAAACGTCTTCGCAGTGGTGTCGATCGTCGCCGCGTCGAGGTAGTCGGTGGGCACGATGTCGTACTCGATCGTCGCGCGTCCGAGCTCGCGCGCCGGCTCCTCCATGAGCTGCCAATCGCCGCTCCACTCGGCCTCGGCGTTGAACCAGAGGGCGACGGGCGCGTCGTAGCTGCCGCCAGTGAGGAGCGTCGCCACGCGCTGGCCATAGGCCACGAGCCGGCCGAAGTTGTCGAAGAGCGGGTTGTGGCCCCACGCGTGGAACTGCGGCGGGTTGTCCATGTCGGGGAACTCGGTGGCGTCGAAGGCGTGCGGCACGAAGTAGTTCACGCCGCGCACGAGCATGTAGTCGAGCATCCACTTGCAGAGCTTGTTGCCCTCGGCCCAGCCATACGCGCCGAAGACCTCGGCCATGCAGCGGCCCTGCTTCTTCGCGTCGAGATGCGCGTGCGAGCCGCCGAGCTTGCCGAGCACGTACGTGAAGAACGCCATCTCCCAGCCCGGCTTGTGGAATCCGCGGAAGTAGCCGGAATCATAGCCCGGCATGAGCTGCTCCATCACCACGTCCACGCCGCCCATGCTCGCGGGCTCGAGCGCGCGGAAGTAGTGGCCGGAGCCGTAGCCGAGGCGCGCGACGGCGTTGTTGTCCTCGATGATGTGGCCGATCTTCTCCACGCCGTGCGCGCGGCACCACGCGGCCATCACGCCCTCGAAGTTCTTCCCGTAGAGCTCGGAGACGAGGTCCATGTAGGCGTAGCGCAGCACGTGCGCCGCCTTGCAATCGCCCACGAAGAGGAGCGGAAGATAGGGGAGGAGCGTCTTCGCGTCGAGGCCCGCGAGCGTCGTGCCGTCGAGGCGCGCGGCGAGGAGCTCCGCGAGGTCCTCGCGCCAGGGGAGCACCATCTGAGGGTTGCGCCCGATGGAGGCGTCCTCTGAGCCGTGGATGTTTCCGAAGCGGGCCTCGTCTGAGAAGAATCCCTTGAACGTGGTGCCGAAGTACTCCTTGAAGCGGTCGTAGAACTCCTGGTAGATGGTGTCGATGAGCACCTGCGTGGCCGCGGGGTCGAGCGGGTTCAGGTACCCCTCGGTCATCTTCTCGCCGCCCTCGAAGCTCGTGTAGAGCACGTTCACGTACCACTGTCCCTCGCCGATGCCGTCGAGCGCGACCACGGGGCAGGGCCCGTAGTCGTGGCCGGTGGGGTGGTTCGTCCAGTCGAACTCGGGGCGCCCGGTGAGGTAGTCCGCGCGCTCGGTGATGCCCGGCGTGAGGTCGATGGTCTCGGTGACGTCGGGCTCGTCTTCGCTCGTGCGGCGTTGGCAGAAGATGGCGAGGATGCGATCGCCGGGGGCGGCGGCCGTGTAGCGAAGGTTCAAGTCCTGGCCCTCGAGGGGGCCGAGCACGTCGAAGGTCGCGAGGCGCAGGTAGCGTTTGCGCAGCTCGGGATGGTGCCTCTGCACTTCGCCGTTCGCGGTGCCGGTGGGGAAGTGGCTGTCGTCGAGCGACCACACGCCCATCCCTCGACGCTTGCCCTCCTCGAGCAGGAACGCCACGTCGCCCCACCACTGCTCGCTGCCGTAGTTCTCGTAGAAGCGCGGCTCGATGCAGAGCTCGCGGATGCCCGCCTCCTGCATGGCGTCGAGCTGCCCGGCGTAGCGCTCATGCGCGTCCCCGCGCACCCAGAGGAAGGGCATCACATGGCTCTCGGCCTCGCCTGCGAGCAGTTTCTCGAGCTTCTCCATCGTGCGTTCCTTTCTGATCTCTTGTTCGTATTGTCTTTCGGGCGTGGAGCATATGGTTCGTCGCGCCCGGCTCCCGCTCGGGCGGTCTTCGGCTTTCACCGGCCCTTTTTCTCGGGTGACACACCTCACATTGGCCTACGGGCTTTGATGCCGGCGGACCACTCCTGAGGTCCGAGAAAAAGGGCCTTCTCCTCGCGGCTCCCACAGGGCGCGCCGAACCATATGCTCCACGCCCTCTGCCACGTTATCGAGAATGCCGACCTACCCA
Organism: uncultured Atopobiaceae bacterium; assembly: GCA_947625235.1. Lineage (GTDB taxonomy): Bacteria > Actinomycetota > Coriobacteriia > Coriobacteriales > Atopobiaceae > CANRLS01. The sequence continues at coordinate 12,840 of CANQNP010000008.1, forward strand.
CTGCCATAACGTCACCGGGAAGCCTTGCCACATCACGTTCGTGCCGTCGAGCTCGGTCTTCACGGTGTCGTGGTAGACGTTGATCCACACCACGTGGCCCATGTAGCGCGTGGGCCGGCCGTCCTCGTCGTGGTAGGCGCCGGTCTCGTCTGAGATGTGGTCGTAGTAGGTGGCGTGGGCGTCAGCCGGGTGGTGCGCCTGGAGGCGCGGCCAGAGGGCCTTCAGGTGGTTCTCGGCGGTCACGAGCGGGTCGTCGTCCACCTGCACGAACCAGATCGGCGTCTTCGCCATGGCCTCGTATTCATCGTCCGTGCCGAGCGCGCCCACCCACGGCGCGCAGCACGCGACGGCCGCCGCGAAGGTGTCCGGGTGGTCGACGATCAGGCGGCAGGTCATGAAGCCGCCGTTCGAGAGGCCGCCGACGTAGACGCGGGAGCGATCGATGTCGGGGTGCGCGTCGAGGACCTGCGCGAGCAGCGCCATCACCGCGCCCGCGTAGATGGTCTGGTTGTCGTCTTCCATCTGCCCGCTTCCGCTGTCCATCCAAAACGTGGGGCAGGTGGGGCAGAGCACGTAGGCGGCGCCGCCGAGCTTGGCCTGGATCTCGGCCTCGCCGAGCGCGACCACCTTGTTGCCGGTGACCGTGAGGTACGGGTCGCACCCGCCCTCGCCCGCGCCGTGGAGCCAGAGGAGGAGCGGCGCCTTCTCGATGGGCTGCCATTTCGGCGCGAAGGGCCAGGTCTCGGCCGCCTTGCGCGCGTTCACGGCGGCGATGTCCGGGGAGTAGAGCGCGTAGGCGAGCTCGATGCCGTCGAAGGTGCCACGGCCGCAGAGATCCCAACCGGCGAGCTGCGGGCACACATCGCCCGCGCACTCGGCGAAGGTGAGGCCGGAGAGGGGAGCCTCGCCTTCGCCGAGTGCCGACATGGGAGAGACCTGCGTCACGCGAAAGCGCATCTCGCGAAGGCTCGAATAGAGGATCTCGCCGTCCACGCGCTTCGTGAGCTTGCATTCCGGCAGCTCGAGCGCCACGTGCGAGCCGGAAGGCGCGGGCTTGCCGGCCTCGCTTGCCGCGTAGGCGTGGCGCACCGGCACGTAGCCGAGCGAGGGCTTGCCCACTGGGTCCTTCCGGTGCTCCTTGGCGAGCGCGATCTCGCCCGTCTCGGGGTCGATGCGCTCCACGTAGACCGAGAACGTGCCCTCGTCCACGTCCTGCGTGCGCACGGCGCCCGGAAGCTCGAGGATGAGCTTCGTCACATAGGGGCCGTTGTCGGTCACCGTCGTGAAGGTCCTATAGCGCGCCATGGGCGTCCTCCCAAGTCGGGGCTTAGCGGGTGTACGTGCGAATGCCGAGCTAGACGTGCAGCTCCTGGGTCTCCTCGATCTCGGCGAGCATGGCGATGCGCTTCGCGTGCCGCCCGCCTTCAAAGGTGGCGCCGAGCCACTCGTCGACGATCATCTTCGCGAGCTCGCTTCCCACCACGCGCGCGCCGAACGCGATGACGTTCGTGTCGTTGTGCTCGCGCGAGAGCTTCGCCGTGTAGGGGTCGGAGCACACGCACGCGCGCACGCCATGCACCTTGTTCGCGGCGAGCGAGATGCCCACCCCGGTGCCGCAGATGAGGACGCCGAGGTCCACCTCTCCCGCGGCCACCGCCTTGCCCACGGCGAAGCCCGAGACGGGGTAGTCGAAGCGCTCGGGGGAGTTCGTGCCGAAGTCCACCACCTCGTGGCCGAGCTCCTCGAGGTGCTCCTTGATGATGCCCTTGAGCTCGACCGCCACGTGGTCGTTGCCGATGCCGATCTTCATGATGCTCGCCTCTCTTCTTTGCCGTGGCTAGGCCGCCACGAGATGGGTCGTGCGGAGGTTCTCGATGCTTTTCGCGTAGTCGCCCTTGCCGAAGAGCGCGCTCGTGCCGAGGACGAAGGCGTCCGCGCCGAGGTTCGTGAGCTGGGCGATGCGCTCGGGGCTGCAGGCGCCGTCGATCACCAGCGTATAGCCAAAGCGCCCCTTGAGCTCGGCGAAGCGCTCGATCTTCGGGAGGGTGAAGTCGAGGAAGGCCTGGCCGGCGAAGCCCGGGCTCACCGTCATCACCATGAGGTGGTCCACGAGGGGAAGCAGGTCCTCCACCGCCGAGACGGGCATCTCGGGGTTCACCGCGAGGCCCGCCTTGCGCCCCGCCGCGCGGATGGCGAGGAGCGCCTTCGCGGTGAAGCTTCCGGCCTCCGGATGGATGTAGATGATGTCCGCTCCCGCGTTGATGAAGAGGTCGAGCTTGGGGAGGGGGTCGACGATCATCAGGTGCGCGTCGACGGGCTTTCTCGTGGCGGCCTTGATGGCGCGGATGTCGTTCGTGCCCATGGTGATGTTCGGCACGAAGACCCCGTCCATGATGTCGCAGTGGAACGCGTCTGCGCCCGCGGCGTCGAGGGCTCGCACCTCGTTCGCGAGGTTGCCGAAGTCCGCACACATCATGCTCGGATAGAGCTCCACGGTCCTGTCCTTTCCGAATGGGTGAACGTAAACGTTTACGTTCTCTGCTTGACACTAAGTAAACGTTTACGTACCTCGTTTGTCAAGAGGGGATTTCGCACGCCATTGCTTCTCAAGACAATAGAGAGAAGACAATGGGGACAGAAGACAATGGGGACGGTTCTTTTGTCTTGCGGCACTTCATCTACCAGCGCTTTCTCCAAGACAAAAGAACCATCCCTTTTGTCTTGCGACGTTTTCCCAGCTAGAGGCGCTGCGCGCAAGACAAAAGAACCGTCCCTACTGTCTTGCGGGCCATTGGCCAGTCCTTGGCAAAAGAAGGAGACGGGTGAGAGTACCTTAGTAGGGGAATGTCGTGAACACGCATGGCTGATGCCGCGGGGGAGGATCCATGGCCACACATCGCGAGGCGAAGAGGCGCGACGCGCACGCAACACAGGCACCATCGTCCATCGAGTACGCCTCGAAGACGCTCATGCGCGCCGGGCGGCTGATGCTGAACTCCGGGGCCGGCTCGTGGCGCGTGCACCAGGTGATGTGCAAGCTCGGCGAGATCCTCGGCCTCACGGTGCAGGCGGACGTGGGCCTGAACTCCATCGACGCCACCGTCACCGACGGGCACGACACCGTCACGGAAGTGGTGAACGTCGCCGTCCCCGGCACCTCCACCTCGCTCATCGACCAGATGGACCACCTGCTCGAGGACGCAGAGGAGCTCGGGGGGAAGCTCGACGCCAAGGGCCTCGACGAGATGCTCACCGCGGTGGAGAGGGACACGCTCGTCTGGGGCCCCATCCAGACGGCGCTCGCCTGCGCGCTCGCCTGCGGCTCCTTCGCCTTCCTCCTCGGCGGCGGCCCGATCGAGTTCCTCTGCGCGTTCTTCGGCGGCGGCCTCGGCATGTTCGTGAACGTCTACCTCGGAGGACGCGGGTACAACCCGATGGTGGCCATCTGCATCGCGGTCGCCATCTCCTGCGGCGGCTACCTCGCCGTCATGTACGCGGCGCAGGCGATGATGCCCGGCTCGGACCCGAAGCAGGCGGGCTACATCGCGGCCATCCTCTACAGCCTCCCGGGCTTTCCGCTCCTCGCCTCGGGGCTCGACCTCTTCAAGCTCGAGATGCGCGGCGGCTTCGAGCGCCTGCTCTACGCCATGGTGGGCTTCTTGCTCGCCGCGGCCATCGCCTGGCTCGTGGCGGCCCTCTTCGGGCTCTACCCCGACGACCTCCAGGGCCTCGGCCTTCCCTTCATCGGCCAGTGCTTCGTGGAGATCGGCGCGGGCTTCCTCGCCGCGGCCATGCTCGCCGTGCTCTTCAACGGGCGCCCCATGTTCTGCCTGATCTCGGGCGTGATCGGCGCCATCATCTGCGGCATCAAGTACCTGCTCGTCTCCGGCTGCGGCATGGAGGTGGAGGCGGCCACGTTCCTCGCCGCCACCTGCATCGGCATCCTCGCGGCCATCTTCTCGAAGGCGTGCGGCTGCTCGAAGCTCGCGGTCTCCGTGCCGCCGGCGATCCTCCTCATCCCCGGGCTCTTCCTCTATCGCGCCGTCTACTTCATGGCGACGACGCAGATCACCGAGGGCGTGGAGTGGTTCGTGCAGGCGCTCATGATCATCCTCTTCATCCCGCTCGGGATCGTCTTCGGCCGCGTGCTCACCGATCGGGCGTGGCGCCAGATGTAGGAAGGCCCAAATGGCATAGTCTTTCTTGGGATTGGACGGAATTTCCTGATTTCCGTCATATTTCTCCCGCCGCGTAGTTGCTAGACTTTCCCGCATGAGTGAGAGAGACGAATCGCGCGCGCTGAGCGCGGAAGCCACCACGCCACCGACCTCGCCGGAAAACCGACGGGCCGAGTGGCTGCTCTCCATCGCGCGCCTCTTCGACCGCACCGGCGAAAACGGCGGCCGCTTCGTCGGTGTCCTCGGCATCGCCACCTACACGCTCGGCAGCGACGCCTTCGGCATCGCCGCGATGATGCTCCTCTACGACGCGGCGATGGTCGTGGGCTACGTCTTCGCCGGCCCCATGACCGACCACTTCGGCCCACGCAAGACCGCCGTCATCTCCCTCGGCCTCATCGGCGTGATCTCGCTCATCTACCAGCTCGTCCCCGATACCCTCGTCATGCTGGGGATCTTCACCTTCATGATGAGCTTTTGGATGGGCGTGCAGTCGACGGCCTTCAACGCCTACCCGCCCTATCTCGTGCCCGACGAGGAGCTCCAGACGGCGAACGCCATGATGGGCACCGCCGCCAACATCGGCAGCTTCCTCGGCCCGCTCGTGGGCGGCCTCTTCGTGCTCGTGATGCCGCCGCGCGCGGTCTTCATCCCCTACGGCATCATGAGCCTCGTCTCCATGGGGCTCTGCTGGATGCTCCACGAGCGGATCACCCCCGCTGAGCAGGCCAAGGCCCGCGGCGAGAGCATGAAGTTCGTGAAGATGGAGGAAGAGGAGCCGCACGGGCTCGTGAACACCCTCTCCTACGCCAAGGAGGGCCTGCTCATCGCCGTGCGCAACGCGCCGATCTGGCTCTGCCTCGTGATGGGCTGGTTCGGCTTCTTCGCCTTCGGCGCCTTCGACTCGCTCGAATCGCTCTTCTACCGCGACGTGCTCCAGGTGGGCGCGGACTGGCTCGGCTGGCTCTCCGCGATGGGTGGCCTCGGCACGGTGCTCGGCGCCATCTGCATGCTGAGGTTCCCGGACAACTGGCTCTCGCTTCGCGGCCTCGCGGTGATGCTCTTCATCACCGGCGTGGGCACCGTGATCTACGTGGGCACGGACAACGTGTGGATCGCCTGCATCGGGCAGATCATCCTCGGCACCGGCTTCGGCGCGTTCGAGCCGGTGCAGGCGCTCATGGTGCAGCGCCTGACGGACCTTCCCGCGGTCGGCCGCGTGATGGCCATCATGCGCATCGGCTTCCGCTTCGCCGCGGTCGTGCCGCTCCTCGTCGCGCCCTTCCTCGCCGAGGCCTTCGGCGTGCAGCCGGTGCTCGTGACGGCGGGCGTCATCGTCACGATCTGCGGCATCGGCTTCATCTTCGGCATCCCGAAGTCGCTCAACCAGCGCTCGCAGATGGTGGCCGGCGACGGCGTCCCCTCGACGCGCCACTTCGTGAAGGCGCCGAAGAAGGACGAGTAGGGCCGCAAAGCGGTTCTTCGTTCGGGCTTCGAAATGGCATGCGGTAGGGGTTCGCTATGATGGCGCCGTTCGTATGCGCACCGGCATTCCTCGATTGAGCCAAGGAGACCGGATCCCATGTACTGCAACCACTGCGGCGCCGAGCTCAAGGAGGGCGCCAAGTTCTGCCCGCATTGCGGCACCGCGATCGAGGTCGTGGACGTGCGGGCGGGCGAGGCGATATCCCACGCGCCGATCCCCGAGCCCGTCGATGCCAAGCGGGCGAGGCGAGCGGCGCGCCATCGCGTGCTCGGCGGATTCCCGCTCTTCCTCGTGTGCCTGGGCTTCGCGCAGAGCATCTACCTCTTCGTCTCGGGTGGCGTGCTGCTCGTCTACACGCTCAGCCTTCCTCCCCTCTACGCCTATGAGTGGATGCGCTTCGTGCTCTACGGCGCCGCCGCGGGCTACGGCCTTGCCGGCCTCTTCCAGCTCATCTCGGCGGTTCTCCTCTTGAGGCGGGGCAGGCGATTCCTCGCGCCCTACGCGATCTCCGCCGTCCTCGACGTGCTCACGCTCGTGGCGCTCCTCGTGGTCTTCGTGATGGGCGGGATCTCCTTCTGGCCCACCATCGTGAACATCGCGGTGGTGGTCGTGGCCTTCGTGCTCGTGCTCGTCTATCGCGCGAAGTCCTCGCGCCTGCGCGCCTTCCTCGGCCTCGAGGATCGCGCGTCCGAGGCGCCTTCACCCTCGGGCGGCATGTGAGTCCGCGCACCGCGCGGCCCTCCACGGAAACGGAAAGCAATGGGCAAGCACTGGCACACCACGTTCATCCTCGGCCTCCTCGCAGTCCTCGCGGCGTTCGGCCTCGCGGCGCCGACGGTCTTGGCGAAGGACTCCCCCGGCGAGGACGCCAACCGCTACACCGTGCTCCTCTTGGACGCGTCGGACACGGAAACCTTCCACTACAGCAACACGAGCACCGGCGCGCGCGAGGAGTACGTGTCCGACAGCTCCATCGACGAGGTGAAGGCCGTCGGAAAGAAGTTCCTGGAGGGCGCCGAGAGCACGCTCGCGAACAACTCCATCGCCATCGTCTCCTTCGGCGACGGAGCGACGGTGGAATCGGGCTTCACCAACGACTACCAAGCGCTTCTCAGTGCGCTCGATGGCGTCACGCCGCCTGCGGATGGAGACGACACGGAAAGCAACAACGACATGACGGCGGGGCTCAAGGCCGTGCAAGAGCTGTTCGAGGGGGTTGACGACGCAGACGCCACGAGGAGCGTGATCCTCTGCACGAGCGGGATCGACGAGGACGGCGACTACGACTACCAAGGCCACTACGACTCGAACACCGTGGGCTCGAACTGGCAGAACATCGACACCGAGATCAAGCTCTACGCCTATTCGAACTGCGCCTACGAGGTGGCAAACGACATCAAGGACGCCGGGGCCACCGTCTACGTCCTCGGCATCCACAAGCCGATCGAGGACCACATGCCCAAGGAGGTGGAGGACATCGCGTCCTTCTTCCGCCTCTTCTGCGGAGACCTCGCCTCCACGGAGCAGTCCTACCACGTGGTGGAGGATCCCGAGGACCTGGAGTTCCAGTTCGGGCAGATCTGGTCGGACGTGCTGGGCGCGTCGACGGTGCGCATCTACAACAACTCGGACGGCTACGCGGCGGGGGCGCCTGAGGAGGATCCCGATCCGAGCTCCGGCGCCGAGCACGGCGGCCACTTCGAGGACATGGCCTGGGGTCCCTCGCTCTTCGAGACGCCCGCCACGCAGGTGCACATGCAGTCGATGGGCGACAAGGACTACGCGAACTACCACCTCGCGATGATCTGCGGCAACCTTTCGCAAGCCGCCTACGACACCACCTACCTCAAGCAGACCTACAAGCTCCTCGGCGTGGACGAGGGCGACTACTCCTTCTACAGCTACCCGCAGGAAACGACCGACGACCCCGATACGAGCCTCAATCGCTGGAACGCGCGACGAGACGGCACGAGGTTCGCCGGCGACAGCGATCTCGCCTTCTCCCTCGCCACGCGCGAGATGGTGGTGGACGGCGAGCCCTGCGACCTCCTCATCGTGAACCTCAAGGGCACGCAGGACTTCTACGAGGTCATCAAGGACGGCACGGCGTGGGCCGACAAGGACTTCTACGGCTACACGGCCTGGGACTGGGTCTGGGACTTCGAGGAGGACGTGTTCGCCGGGCTCGAGGACTACCACACCCTGCACCCCGAGCTGGGCGATCGTCCGCTGAAGTTCCTCATCACCGGCCACAGCCTCGGCGGGGCGGGCGCGAATCTCGTGGCGGCGAAGCTCAACCGCGAGGCCGAGGGCGACGCGTGGTACGCCAAGAACACCGACGTCGACGACATCTACGCCTACACCTTCGGCGCCATCGATTCCATCAACGGGGACACCACCGACAAGACCCCCGTGGTAAACGGCTACGAGAACATCATCAACGTCTACAACCTGCTCGACACCTTCGGCGAGGGCGGCTCGGGGGTGGGGCCGGGCATCAAGGCGGCCGGCCGCACCATGTACGGGAAGTTCGGCGTCTTCTTCACCTATGCGAACGACATGGACGGCGTGGTGAAGGAGGACTCGCCGTGGCCCACGCACGAGATCATCGGCTACATCCAGGCGGTGAAGAACGGCTGGCCCGAAGAGGACCAAGGCAGGGGCAAGGTGCGCGTGGTCATCGCCTGCCCCGTGGACGTGGCGATCTCCCAGGGCGACGAGCTGGCGTGCGCCGTGGAGGGCGAGGAGATCACCGCGGAATCGCCCGACATCCCCATGGCGGTGGAGGGCGGCCACAAGGTGTTCCTCCTCCCCGCGGGCACCGCCTATACGGCGGACATCGACGCCACGGATGCGGGAACCATGCAGGTGGCGGTGCAATCGGCCGAGCCCGGGAGCGATCTCGGGGTCGCCTTTGCCAATGTGGCGCTCGAGGCGGGCAAGCACTTCTCGGGAGAGATCCCCGCGAACCTCGTCGAGGGCACCGTCGAGCTCTTCGTGGTGGACGCAAACGGGGCGATCCTCGAGCAGATCTCCCCGGACGGCTCGACAGGCGGCTTCCTCACCCTGCTCGGGAGCTTCAACTGGGTGGTCCTCGCGCAGGCTGCGGTGCTGCCCGTGGCCCTCATCGTCTTTTCGGTGTGGTGGCTCGCGACGCATCGCACGCGCAAGGCCGCCATCGCCGCCTCCGCCCCGCGCAAGGACTGACCCCCTCCCGCGGGACGCGAGAGGGGGTCAGGGAGCGTATCGACGCGCCTTGCGCGAGCGCAGCGCCCGTGCTTAGTAGATCGTGAAGCCGCCGTCGACGACGAGGTCCTCGCCGGTGATCATGTTCGACTCCGCGCAGGAGAGGAAGAGCACCGCCGCGGCGATCTCGTCGGTCTCGGCGAAGCGGTGGGCCGGGATGGCGCGGATCATGTTCTCCTTCACCTCGCCCTGCCAGGCCTTCTCGCCCATGTAGGTGTTCACGACGGTGGGGGCGACGCCGTTCACGTTGATGCCGTACTCGGCCCACTCGAGCGCGCAGACCTTGATCATGCCCACGACCGCGGCCTTGCTCATGGTGTAGCCCACGTGCTCGTTGATGGCGATGAAGTCCGCCTGCGAGGTGACGCAGACGATCTTGCCGCCGCGCCCCTGCGTGATCATCTGGTTCGCCACGGCCTGGCACACGCGGAAGACGCCGATGGCGTTCACGTTGATGTGCTTCTCGATGGTGGCGATGGAGATGTCCTTCGCGGGGGTGAGGTGCACGTAGCCGGGCATCGCGGCGAGCACGTCCACGCCGCCGAGGCGCTCGACGACCGCGTTCACCATGGAATCCACGGACTCCTGGCTCGTGACGTCGCAGAAGACGCCCATGGTCTCGACGCCGTACTCCTCGGCGATCGCGCCCGCGACCTCCTCCACGGTGTCCTTCATGTCGGCGATGGCGATCTTCGCGCCCTTCTTGGCGTACATGCGCGCCGTGGCCTCGCCGATGCCGCCCGCGCCGCCGACGACGATGGCCACCTTGCCGCCGAGATCGAAATCGCCCGTCACCTTCTGGTAGTTGATCATGAAGCTCCCCTTTCGCCTCACCTCGAGCATGTGCCTTGCCGCAAGTCTAGCCCGCCACGCCTCAAGAATTGGAAACGCGCGACGTTTACTATTGCGCGGGGCGGGTGCTGCTAGTATTCCGTGGGTCGTCTTCACGAGAGGTCGGAGGTTCCATGGCCAGGGTGCACAACTTCAATGCCGGCCCGGCTGCGCTGCCGGTCGCGGTGCTCGAGGAGGTCCAGGAAGAGCTCGTCGACTACGCCGGAAACGGGCTCTCGGTGCTGGAGATGAGCCATCGCTCCCCCTCCTTCATGGCGATCTACGAGCAGGCCGAGGCGACGCTTCGCGAGGTGCTCGGCATCCCCGAGGACTACGACGTGCTCTTCCTCTCCGGCGGCGCCACGCTCGAGTTCGCCGCGCTCGCGATGAACCTCATGCGCACGGGGCGCGCGGGCTACGTGGTTTCCGGCCACTTCTCCAAGGTGGCGATGGACGAGGGCGCGCGCTACGGCGAGGCTCTCTGCCTCGCGACGGGCGAGGACGAGAATTTCACGCGCATCCCGCAGAAGGCCGAGATCGAAGGCGCAATCGCGCGCGAGGTGGCCGCGGGCGGCCTCGACTACGTGCACATCTGCCAGAACAACACCATCTACGGCACGATGTACCAGGCGCTTCCCGAGACGGGCGACGTGCCGCTCGTGGCCGACGTCTCGAGCTGCTTCCTCTCGCTTCCGCTCGACGTGGCGCGCTACGGCGTCATCTACGCGGGCGCGCAGAAGAACGCGGGCCCCGCGGGCGTGACGGTCGTCATCTGCCGCCACGACCTCATCGCCCATGGCCCGGCGCTCGGGATCTGCCCCGCCTATCTCGACTGGCGCACCCAGGCGATGAAGCAGTCCATGCTCAACACCCCGAACACCTTCGGCATCTACGTGTGCGGCAAGGTCTTCGAGTGGGTGAGGAAGATGGGCGGCCTCGAGGTCATGGAGGCGAGGAACCGCAAGAAGGCCTCCATGCTCTACGACGTCCTCGACCAGTCCGCGCTCTTCCACGGCGTGGCGAATCCCGCCGACCGCTCCATCGCCAACGTGACGTTCTCCACGAACATCCCCGAGCTCGATCGCGAGTTCGTCTCCGAGGCGGCGCGCGCGGGCCTCGTGGGGCTCGGCGGGCACCGCCTCGTGGGCGGGATGCGCGCCTCCATCTACAACGCCGTGCCGAAGGCCTCCGTCGAGCGGCTCTGCGGCCTCATGAAGGAGTTCGAGGAGCTCCACGCGGGCACCTCGGCCACCGAGTAGCGCGGCGGCTCAAGAAGAAGGGCTTCCATGCGTTCCCTCAAGATCTTCAACGACATCGCCTTCGAGCGGCTGCCCGAGGGCTACCGCTTGACCGACGACATCGACGGCGCGGACGCGGTGATCGTGCGCTCGGCCGACCTGCACGAGATCGAGATCCCGCGTTCCGTGCGCTGCGTGGCGCGCGCGGGCGCCGGCACGAACAACATCCCCGTCGAGGAGCTCGCCGAGCGCGGCGTCGTGGTGTTCAACACCCCCGGCGCGAACTCGAACGCCGTGAAGGAGCTCGTGATCGGGCTTTTGCTCATGGGCTCGAGAAACATCCTCCAGTCCGTGATGTGGGCGCAGGCGCACACCGAGGATCGCGACGCCATCCACACCGCCGAGAAGTCGAAGAAGGCCTTCGTGGGCCGCGAGCTCATGGGCAGGAAGATCGGCGTCATCGGGCTCGGCGCGGTGGGCACGAAGGTGGCGAACGCCTGCGTGGCGCTCGGCATGGAGACCCATGGCTACGACCCCTACCTCACGGTGGACCACGCGCTCGAGCTCGACCGCGACGTGATCGTGGAGTACTCGCTCGACGACCTCATCGACGAGGCGGACTACCTCACCGTGCACGTGCCGCGCACGAAGGGCACGATCGGCCTCATCGGCCACGAGCAGCTCAGCCTCCTCGCCCCGGGCGCGCTCGTCTTGAACTACGCGCGTGAGGGCGTGATCGTCGAGGACGCCATGGAGGCGGCCCTCGAAAGCGAGCAGGTGGGGGCCTACATCACGGACTTCGCCACGCAGAAGGCGCTCCACATGCCCCGCACGCTCGTGACTCCGCACACCGGCGCCGGCACCGTGGAGGCCGCCGCGAACTGCGCGCGCATGGCGCTCGACGAGGTGGTGGACTACCTCAACCGCGGAAACATCACGCACTCCGTGAACTTCCCCGACTGCTCGCTCGGCGCGGTGCGCGGGGCGAGCCGCATCGCCTGCCTTCACGAGAACAAGCCGGGCATGATCGGGCAGATCACGAACATCCTCGCCGGCGCCTCCGCGAACGTGCAGCGCATGTCGAACGAGAACGCGGGCGCCTTCGCCTACACGCTCTTCGACACCGACGAGCGCCTCGAGCGCGAGATCGTGGCGGCGCTGAAGGGCATCGAGGGCATGAGCCGCGTGCGCGTCATCGCGGGATAGGGGCCAAGAGATGGAGGTTCGTCCGTTTCGCGCGAAGCGCCCCGCGCCCGGCTACGAGCGCCGCGTGGCGGCGCTTCCCTACGACGTCGTGGACGTGGCCCGCGCGCGCGAGCTCGTGGCGGCGGAGCCCATGAGCTTCCTCGCCGTGGACTTGCCGGAGCTGGCCTTCGCGGACGACGTGGACCCCCTCGCGCCGGCGGTCTTCCATCGCGCGCGCACGGCGCTCGCGCGCCTCGACGCGGCGGGGGCCTTCGTGGAGGACGAGGATCCCGCGCTCTACGTCTACCAGCTTGCCTGGCGGGGCCACGTGCAGACGGGCCTCGTCGGATGCTTCGCCGTGGACGACTACCTCTCGGGCACGATCGCCAAGCACGAGGTCACGCGCGCCGAGAAGGAGGAGGGGAGGGTCCGCCACATCCGTGCGCTCGACGCGCAGACGGGCCTCGTCTTCCTCACGTACCGCGCGGCCGAGGGCGACGCGCTCGCACGCGCGCTCGCCGAGGTGGCGGCGGGCGAGCCGCTCTACGGCTTCGTCGACGCCCACGGGGTGGGAAATCGCCTCTGGCGCGTGGATGGCGAGGCGATGCGCCCCATCCAAGACGCCGTGGGCGAGATCGAGCGCGCCTACATCGCCGATGGCCACCATCGCGCCGCGGCCGCGTCGCGCCACGCCCTCGAGCGCCGCGCGGCGCACGCGGAGGGCGAGGGCGCCTCCCACGACGCGCCCCACGACTACTTCATGGCGGGGCTCTATCCCGATCGCGAGCTCACCGTGCTCGCGTACCACCGCGTGGTGGCAGACCGCGCGGGTCTCTCGAAAGACGAGCTCCTCGACGCCGTGCGCGAGGTCGGCTATCGCGTCGCGCCCGTCGAGGGAGCGCCCCATCCCGCGCACCCGGGCGAGATCGGGCTCTTCACGGACGGTTCCTGGTGGCTTCTCGAGGACGAGCGCGGCGCCGCCGGCGCGCTCGACGTCGACGAGCTGCAGGAACGCGTGCTCGGGCCCGTCTTGGGCATCGGCGATGCGCGTGAGGACCCCCGCATCTCGTTCATAGGCGGAAACGAGGACGGCGCCGCGCTCGAGGCGGCCGCGGGCGCGGAGGGCGTGGCCTTCCTGCTCCGTCCCACCGAAGTCGCGCAGCTCATGGCCGTGGCGGACGCCGGCGAGACGATGCCGCCCAAGTCCACGTGGTTCGAGCCCAAGCTCAGAAGCGGCCTCTTGCTGCACCCGCTCTCGTAGCCTTGCGGCGGCCCAAGGCCCACGCCATGAGCCGCTTCTCTGCCCTCCGGATGGACTGCGGTTCGGACGCGCGAAGGGCGCGCATCCGAGACCTTGCCATCCGGTTCAACTAATTCGCTTTGGATTCATGTGGGGGGGCGTCCTCCGCGGCGGCGACGGCCTCGGCGAAGGCGTTCTCGGCGGCTTCGAAGTCCGCGAGCTTCTCGTCCTCTGAGCCAGTGGAAACCTGGCTCGCGGCTTCGCTCGCCGAGCTCCCGCGGATGATGCGATCGCGCATGGCCTGCAAGTCGCCGCTTCGTCTCACCTGCCGCATCACCCAGCGCACGCCGGCGTGGATCACCGCCGCGCACGCCACGAGCGCCCCCGCGACGGGCACCCACCAAAAGGGCGATTCCAGGCTGGGGAGGAAGTAGCACGCGAGCGAGCCGAGCGCGCCGGCGACGATGATCACGCGGTTCACCGACTGCGAGCGCATGGCGTGGTACTTGGCCTCGAGCACCACGTCGCGCTCGGGACCCTTGTAGTACTGCTCGATGCGGTAGATGCTCGTGCGCTGCAGCGCCTCGTAGTTGTAGAGGATGCTCTGCGCCACGCGGTCGGCGAGGACGCCGTGCGCGATGAGCCACACTCCCACGGCCGCCACGCAGAGCCCGAAGCCGTTCGCGAGGAGCGGGAGCCTCGCCTCGTAGAGGGCGAGCCAGAGCGCGCCGGCGAGCGCGATGACGCCCGCGCCGAAGAGGATGAAGCGGAGCTCGACGCGCCTCGCCTCGTGGATCTCGTTCGGGGTGAAGGCGAGCTCGGTGTAGGGGTTCGCCTCCATGAAGGCCGCGTTGTCCTTGTGGGAGAACCTCAGGATGACGATGCCCACCACCACGAGTGCGATGAGGGTGAACGAGGCGCTCACGTGCGTGTTCGAGAACTTGTACTGGATGAGCTGGTCGCTCTCGAAGTGGATGAACCAGTCGAGCACCCAGGCGAGCCGCGACGCGTCCTCGGATTCGATGGGCGGAAGGAGCATGCAGAAGCTGCTCACGCCGAGGGAGGCCACGAGCACGGCCAGCCCGAGCGGCGTCCAAAACGCCCGCTTGCGCACGTGGTACTCGTAGCCGTTGAAATTGCGAACCTGCGCCACGGCCGCTCCTCCTCCCTTGCCCCTAAGGCGGCTCCCACAAAGATGGCTATACCCATTGCGTGGGTATAGTCAGGGTGTGACTGTGGTTTTCAGGACGGGAGGATCCCCATGGCCGATAGCCAGAACACCCCGCAGGTCCCGAGCGTAGAGGACGTCTCGAACGCGCTCCACACCATCTTCCTCGCGGGCGTGGGCGCGATCGCCGCGTCCACCGAGAAGGGCTCCGAGCTCTTCAAGAGCCTCGTCGACAAGGGCCAGGCGACGGTGGACGAGGGCAAGGCGAAGAACGCCGAGCTCATCCAAAACGTGCAGGCGCGCGTGGAGGACACGAAGAACGACGCCATCCGCGCGTACCTGAAGACCCTCACGCCCGAGCAGCGCGCCTCGTTCGTGGAGAGCGTGCAGCGCGCGGCCAGCGAAGCCGAGGCCGAGGCGGATAAGGCCGCCGAAGCCGCCTCCGACGCCGCGGACGACGTGGCCGCCGAGGCGGTGTCCCTCGACCTCGACGCCGATGACGAGGTCGACGGCGACGCGTAAGCGGCGCGTCGCATCGCATCGCGCAATCGAGCGTTTCGTGGGAACCCGCACCCCAAAGAAGCACGAGGCCCGAGCTCGCGCGCCCGAGGAGGCGCGCCCTCCCGAGGAGCGGGAGGGCGCCCGCAAGGTGGGCGACGAGACCCTCACCGCCGACGGCGAGGCGCTCACGGCGGACGGCGAGGAGATCACGCTCTCCCTCATGGGCGAGCGCCTCCGCGAGCCGAAGGTGGAGCGTCGCGCGCGCTCGGAGCGCCTGCGCGAGGTGCTCGGCATCGTGCGGCGCTACGACATCCTCCACGGCCTCACGCCCCTTCAGTTCAAGGCGCTCCTCGAGGAGCTCGGCCCCACCTTCGTGAAGGCGGGGCAGATCCTCTCCATGCGCACGGAGATCATCCCGCCCGCGTTCGCGAGCGTGCTCGAGGAGCTCCGCACGCACGTGGAACCCATGGCCTTCTCCACGGTGGAGGAGGTGCTCGAGGGCGCCTACGAGCGCCCGCTCGGCGAGGTCTTCGAGATGATCGACCCCGTGCCGATCGGCAGCGCCTCCATCGCGCAGGTGCACAAGGCGCGCCTCGCCACGGGCGAGCTCGTGGCCGTGAAGGTGCAGCGCCCGCACGTGAGGGAGACGATGGCGCAGGACATCGAGGTGCTGCGCCGACTCGTGCGCCGCTTCGGCGGCCTCCTGAAGAGCCTCCAGGTGATGGACTTCCAGGGCGTGCTCGACGAGCTCTGGGAGAGCTTCACCGAGGAGACCGACTTCCTCGCCGAGGCCAGGAACCTGCGCGAGTTTCGCGAGGCGAACGCGAGCGTGGCCTACGTGACGGTGCCCAAGCCCCATTTCTCGCTCTCCACGAGCGAGGTGCTCGTGATGGAGTACGTGGAGGGCATCTCCATCTCGAAGCCCGAGGAGCTCTCGTCCGCGGGCTACGACCTCCAAGACATCGGCGAGAAGCTCGTGGAGAACTACGCGAAGCAGGTGCTCGACGACGGCTTCTTCCACGCCGACCCGCACCCCGGAAACATCATGGTCCGCGATCGCAAGATCGTGTGGATCGACCTCGGGATGATGGGGCGCCTCTCGGCCTACTACCGCGGGGTCCTGCGCGACGTGATGCGCGCCGTCGCGAGCAAGGACACACCCGCCCTCGCGCGCGGCCTCCTCGCGCTCTCGCAGTCACGCGAGATGGGCGACGTGGATCGCTCGGCGCTCCTCGCCGACCTCGACCAGATCGTCGAGACGTACGGCTCGATCGACCTCGCCGAGCTCGACATCGGGCGCTTCCTCGCCGACCTCATCGCCCTCGCCCGGCGCTTCAACGTGGAGCTTCCCGGGGCGATGACGATGATCGCGCGCGGCCTCGTGACGCTCGAGGGCGTGCTCGACGAGTTCATCCCGGGCGTGTCGATGATCACCATCATGGAGGCGCACCTCGAGGAGGAGGTCGATCCGCTGAAGGAGGTGGCGGGCGAGCTCAAGGACCTCACGCTCGAGGGCAAGAAGGCGCTCCACGGCACCCTCGACGGGCTCTCCCAGCTCGGGCTCGTGGCCTCCATGCTCACGCGCGGCCAGCTGAAGGTGAACATGGACTTCTCCGGCTCCACGGATCCGGTGGAAGACCTCTCGCACGTGGCCGACCGCCTCACGCTCGGCGTGATCGTGGCGGGGCTCCTTCTGGGAAGCGCGATGCTCATCCAGTCCGGCGTCTCGAGCGGCATCCTCGCCCTGCCGATCGTGGGGCTCATCGGCTACGGGATCGCGCTCCTCATGGCGCTCTACATCGCCTGGGACATATGGAAGCGCCATCGGCGGCGCAAGCGCGCGGAGACGTAGGCGCGGGCGAGCGCGCGTGCTCTTGGCAAGGACGATCTTCTACGAGGGGTTGGGGAGGCCATGGCCGAAAAGGACAGGATGGACGCGAGCGACGAGCGCGTGCGGGAAGCCACGCAGAGGGCCGTGGACGAGCTCGCGTGGTGGCAGAAGGCCGTCGTCTACGAGTGCTATCCGAAGAGCTTCCAAGACACGCGCGGCCAGGGCACGGGCACGATCAAAGGCGTGACGGAGCACCTCGACTACCTCGAGCGCCTCGGCATCGGCGCGCTCTGGCTCACGCCCTTCTACCCCTCGCCCATGAAGGACAACGGCTACGACGTGGCCGACTACTGCGCCGTGAACCCGGAGTTCGGCACGATGGCCGACATGGACGAGCTCATCTCGGAGGCGAAGAGGCGCGGCATCCGCATCATCGTGGACCTCGTGCTGAACCACACCTCCGACGAGCACCCGTGGTTCGTCGAATCCTCCTCGAGCCGCGAGAACCCCAAGGCCGACTGGTACGTGTGGGTGGATCCGAAGCCCGATGGCTCCGAACCCACGAACTGGCGCGGCTGCTTCGGCGGCTCCGCGTGGACGTGGTGCGAGGCGCGCGAGCAGTACTACCTCCACACCTTCGGCAGCTACCAGCCCGACCTCAACTGGGAAAACCCCGAGGTGCGCCACGCGCTCTACGACGCGGCGCGCTTCTGGCTCGAGAAGGGCGTGAGCGGCTTTCGCATCGACGCGATCATCTACATCAAGAAGCCGCCGCTCGAAGACGGCAAGGTGGACGCGCCGGACGGCCTTGCCTCCATCCACGACGTGGAGGCCTGCGTGCCGGGCATCATGGACTTCCTCTGGGAGTTCAAGCACGAGGTCATCGACGGCACGGACACCTTCACCATCGCCGAGGCCTCGAGCGTGACCCCCGATACGATCGGCGAGTGGGTGGGGCCGGACGGCGTCTTCGACGTCGTCATCGAGTACAGCGCGATCCACGTCATCCGCGGCGGCACCCCGCACTGGTTCGAGCGCCCCGGCTGGCGGCTCTCCGACCTCACGAACACCATCACGCGCATCCAGAAGAACACCGCGGGGGACAAGTGGTGCTGCGTCTACCTCGAAAACCACGACCAGCCGCGCTCGCCGAACCACTTCTTCCCGCACGATACGCGCTACGAAGCCGAGGCGAAGCTCCTCGGCCTCGTGCTCCTCACGCTGCGCGGCACGCCCTTCATCTACCAAGGCGAGGAGCTCGCGATGACGAACCAGTCCTACCCCTCGGTGGACGACTACAACGACGTGGAGATGAAGGGGCAGTACGCCCAGGCGCTCGAGTACGGCATCGATCCCGAAGAGGCGCTTCGGCTGGTGGGGGAGTACTCGAGGGACAACGCGCGCTCGCCCATGCAATGGAACGCCTCGAAGAACGCGGGCTTCACCACGGGCGTGCCGTGGATGCGCGTGCACGACGACTACGAGAGCGTGAACGCGGCGGTGGAGGATGCGAGCGCCTCGTCGGTGCTCTCGTGGTATCGCCACCTCGCGTACCTGCGCAATCGCCTCGCGATCCTCCTCGCGGGCGACTACCACGACCTCATGCCCGGAAACGACTCCCTCTACGCCTTCGAGCGGCGCCTCGCCGGCACGCGCGCCGTGGTGCTCGCGAACTTCACGAACGAGCGCCAGGCCTACGATCCCGCGCTCGTGGCCGACGTGCGGCCGCACACCTCCTCGCTCGGCCTTCCGGAGAGCGTGGTGGACGGGGTGCTTCGGCCGATGGAGGCCGTGCTCTACGTCTCGCCCGTCTACTTCGTGCCGGGAGACGACGTGCGCGCGCCGGGCCTTTAGGCCGCCTTTAGGCAGCGCGGGCAGAGTGGACAGAGTGGGCGGAGCGGGCGGCCGGAAGACTTCGGAGCGGGAGGCGCCATGCGGCTCTTGGTTGCAGAGGATGAACGCGATCTCGCCGAGGTGATCGGCGTCTACCTCGAGCGCCACCACTTCGCCGTGGACGTGGTGAACGACGGCGCCGCGGCGCTCGCGCACGGCGAGACGGGCGTCTACGACGCCATCATCCTCGACATCCTCATGCCCAAGATGGACGGCATCGAGGTCCTGCGTCGCCTTCGCGCCGAGCGCGTGGACACGCCGATCATGCTCCTCACGGCCAAGGGCCAGAAGGCCGATCGCATCGCGGGCTTCGACGCGGGCGCGGACGACTATCTCCCCAAGCCCTTCGCGCCGGATGAGCTCCTCGCGCGCGTGCGGGCGCTCCTCAGGCGTCGCGGGAGCTATCAGGCGCAGGTGCTCGCCTTCGGCGATCTCGCGCTCGACACGGGCACCACGCGGCTCACGGCGCCCGGGGGCTCCGTGGAGCTCCCGCGGCGCGAGTACCAGATCCTCGAGCTCCTCATGTCCACGCCGTCGCGCTCCTTCAGCGCAGACGACATCCTCGAGCGCATCTGGGGCTGGGACGCGGAGGCCGAGGTGAGCGTCGTCTGGGTGCACATCTCGAACCTTCGCAAGCGCCTCGCCGCGCTCGGCTCGCGCGTGAGCATCAAGGCCTCGCGCGGCCTCGGGTATAGGCTCGTGGAGGAGGGTGAGTGAGGCCCGCGGATCCGCGAAACCCCTCCGAGCGGCCTGGCGGGCGCGCCGCCGAGCCCCCTCGGCCGCGGCGCCTCGTGCGCCTCCGGCGCCGCTTCGTGGGCTTCACGATGCTCGCCGTCGTGGGCGTGCTCGTCTTCGTGGGGCTCGCCGTGAACGTGGCGAACGGCGTGGCCACCACGAGCGACCTCGACCATCTCCTCTCGCTCATCTACTACTCCGAGGCGAGTTCCTCGAGCGTTCCCGGGGCCTCGTATTTCGATGACGGCTCCCGCAGCCGCGATGACGGCCTCGAGGACCTCGAGGATCTCGAGGACGACTGGGAGGACCTCGTGGAGGAGGGCCCCAAGGGCTTCTGGGAGCGACCGCTCACGCAGGAGACCTCCTTCGCCACGCGGTGGTTCTCCGTGCGCTGGCAGCCCGGCGGCTCCATCGCCGAGGTGAACCTCGCCCACATCGCGTCCGTCTCGCAGGCCGACCTTCCCGTCTACGTGGCGGCGGCCACCAAGGCGGGGTCGGGCTATGGCTGGGAGGGGGACTTCCGCTACCTCGTGGTCGAGGGGCAGAGCCTCTCCGAGGCGATCTTCCTCGACGCCTCGGACGAGGTGCACGCCCTCTCCACCCTCGCGCTCCTCACCGTCGGCGTGGTCGTGGTGAGCGCGGCGGCCATCTTCCTTCTCGTGTGGGCGATCTCGGGCGCGGTGGTGCGGCCCTTCGCCGAGGCCGACGCGCGCCAGCGCCGCTTCGTGACCGACGCGTCGCACGAGCTCAAGACCCCGCTCGCGGTGATCCTCGCCTCCCTCGGCGTCCTCAAGATGGACGTGGGGGAGAACCGTTGGATCGAGAAGGCCGACGCCTCGGCCGAGCGCATGGGCGAGCTCGTGGACGAGCTCGTGACCCTCTCGAGGCTCGACGAGGAGGGGGAGCGCGAGAAGGCGACCTTCGACGCCTCGCTCGCGGTGGGCGAGGTGGCGCAGGGCTTCGCGGACGTCGCGTGGGCCAAGGGCCACGCGCTCGAGCTCCGCATCGCCCCCGAGCTCGCCTACACCGGCGATGCGGCGGAGCTCAAGCAGATCGTCTCCGTGCTCCTCGACAACGCGGTGAAGTACGCCGCGCCCGGCGGCGGCATCACGCTCACGCTCGAGCGCTCGAGGCGCAAGGGGCTCCACCTTCGCTGCGAGAACCCCGCGGAGCCCATGGACGCCGAGTCCCTCGCGCATCTCTTCGATCGCTTCTGGCGCCCCGATTCGTCGCGCACGCGCGAGAGCGGCGGGTTCGGCATCGGCCTCTCCATCGCGCGCGAGCTCGCCGAGGCCGCCGGAGGCACGATCTCCGTCGAGCAGGACGGCGCGGGCGCCATCCGCTTCGACGTCACGCTGCCGTAGGGAACATCCGCCCCGCTCGCAGCCTCGCCCCGTTGGGGCCGACGCGGCAGCATGAAGCCCGGCTCCCCGTTTGCTCTTTTGGAACTCCGGTCTCTCGTTCTTTCGAAGTGAGACTGCAACCTAGCGGGAAGGGCCTCGTCCTCGCGGTGGGGCCTCAGGAGATCAAGCACGGTCGGGGAACCGGGCATTCATGGGCAAGCATATCTTAAATGTTCCCCTTTGTGTTGCGGCGATGCAGGCCATTGAACATGTCTCGTGCGGCAACGGGCCCCTGCTCAAGCACGGCGATCGCCGCGTCGGCCGCGTGGGCGCACGTGACGTCGTGATCCTCGCTCGCACTCCCCTTGAGCTGCTTCAAGACGAAGTCCACGGGGTCCATGCGCCCGGGAGGGCGGCCGATCCCCACCCGCACCCGCACGAAGTCCCTACTCTGGAGCTTGTCGATGAGGGAGCGCAGGCCGTTGTGGCCCCCGTGGCCGCCGCCGACCTTCACGCGCACATCGCCGTCATCGATGTCGAGCTCGTCGTGGATGACGAGGATCTCCTCGGGCGAGAGCCCCATTTCCCGCGCAAGCTTGGAGACGGGGCCGCCGCTCGAGTTCATGAAGGATTGCGGCTTGGCGAGCACGACCTTTCGGCCCGCGAGGTTCGCGAGGGCCACCTCGGAGCCGAGGTGGTGCTTCCAGTACGTGACGCCCCCCTCCGCGGCGAGGCGATCGACCACGTGGAAGCCCGCGTTGTGGCGCGTGCGGTCGTACTCCTCGCCGGGGTTTCCGAGCCCCACGACGAGCATGATGGGCGCCTCGTCGGCCGCGCCCTTGGTCCTTCGATCCGCGCTCCCCTCGGCCACGAGCGCTCCTAGAGGTTGAGGTCGGCGCCGAACATCGCCGAGACGGGGATCTCGTCGTAGACGCGGCGTATCGACTCCGCGAACTCCTCGGCCACCGAGATCTGCTTGACCTTCGAATCCGGCGCGTCGAGCACCGCGGGATCGAGCGGCACCGCGTCGGTGACCACGCACTCCACGATGGGCGCCGCCTGGAGGCGCTCGATGGCGGGGCCGGAGAAGATGCCGTGCGTGGAGCACACGTAGATGTCGCCCGCGCCGAGCTTCTTCAGCTCCTTGATGCCGGCCACGAGGGTGCCGCCGGTGTCGATCATGTCGTCGTTCACGATGCAGGTCTTGCCGTTGATCTCGCCGATGATGCCCGTGACCTCGGCCATGTTGTGCTTGGGGCGGCCCTTGTGGGCGATGGCGATCGAGCAGCCGAGCATGTCGGAGAGCTTCTTCGCGGCCTTGGCGCGGCCCACGTCGGGCGAGACGACGCAGAGGGTCTCGGGGTCGAGGTCCATCTGGCGGTAGTAGCTCGCGAAGAGCGGGAGCGCCGTGAGCTGGTTCACGGGCTTGTCGAAGAAGCCCTGGATCGTGTTGGTGTGGAGGTCGAGGGTGATGACCTTGTCCACGCCCGCGGTCTCGAGGAGGTTCGCCACGAGGCGCGCCGTGATGGGCTCGCGGGGGGCCGCCTTGCGGTCTTGGCGCGCGTAGCCGTAGTGCGGGATCACCGCGCAGAAGCTCCGGCAGCTCCCGCGCTTGGCGGCGTCGCAGGCGATGAGCAGCTCCATGAACATGTCGTTCACGTTCGCGCCCACGATGGACTGGATGAAGAAGACGTCCGTGCCGCGCACCGTCTGGTCGTAGCGCGCGTAGATCTCGCCGTTGGCGAAGGTCTCGAGCGTGAGGCCCGAGAGGTCGACGCCGAGCGCGGTGGCGATGCGCTGGGCGAGGACGGGGTTGGAGCGCCCGCTGAAGAGCTGGAAGCGCTTCTCCATGGTCTTCGGGCTGTTGAGGTCGTGGTTCATGGCACCCGTGCCTTTCTCAAGGGGGAGTGGGAGTGGCCTAGCTTTCGCGAGCCATGCGGGCCGCGCGCCTTGCCGCGTAGCCCTCGATGATGCGCTCGTCCGTGCGCTCGATCGCGAGCGCGCCCGCGGGCACGTCCTTCGTGATGCAGCTCGCGGCGCCCGTGATGGCGCCGTCGCCGATCGAAACCGGCGCCACCATCATGGTGTCGGAGCCGATGAAGACGTCGTTTCCGATGGTCGTGCGGTGCTTCTTCGAGCCGTCGTAGTTGCAGGTGACGGACGCCGCGCCGATGTTCACGCCGGAGCCCATCGTGGTATCGCCGATGTAGGAGAGGTGCGGCACCTTCGAGCCCTCGCCGATGGTGGAGTTCTTGATCTCCACCGACGTGCCCACGTGCGCGCCCGGCATGAGGTGCGTGCCCGGGCGAAGGTAGGCGCGGGGCCCGCAGGTCGCGCCGTCCTCGATGACGCTCTCGAGGGCGACGGTCTCCTCGAGGCGGCAGCCGTCGCCGACGGCCACGTTGGTGAGGCGTGTGTTCGGGCCGATGACGTTTCCCTTGCCGATCGTCGTCTCGCCGAAGAGGAAGGTGAGCGGCCAGAGTTCGGTGTCCTGGCCCACCTTCACGTCCGGGCCCACCCACACGAGGTCGGGATCGAGCATCGTGACCCCGGCATCCATGAGGCGCGCGTTGATGCGCCGTTGCATGGCCTTCGTGGCCTCGGCGAGCTGGCTGCGCGAGTTCACGCCGAGCATCTCGCTCGCGTCCTCCACGAAGACGCGGCCCACGCTGAGGCCCTCGTCGCGCATGAGCTCGACCATGTCCGTGAGGTAGTACTCGCCCTGCGCGTTCTCGTTCGTGATCTCGCGCACGAGGCGCGCGAGCGTGGCGCCGTCGAAGGCGTAGACGCCGCTGTTGCACTCCGTAAGCGCCTTGCGCTGCTCGAGCGTGGCGTCCGCGTGCTCGATGATGGCGAGGATGTGGCCGGCCTCGTCGAGGACGATGCGGCCGTAGCCCGTGGGATCCTCGGGCGCCATCGTGAGCACGGCGCCGGGAAGGCCGCCCTCGCTGACCTCGCTCGCGAGCTCCTCGATGGTCTCGGCGCGCACGAGCGGGGTGTCGCCGTAGAGCACGACCACGCAGCCGTCGTCGATGCCGGCGGCCTCGAGCGCCACCCTCACGGCGTGGCCCGTGCCGAGACGCTCCGCCTGCTCCACGACCTCGGCCCCGAGCCGCTCGCAGATGGCGGAGACCTCGCCCTTGCCGGCTCCCACCACGCACACGATGCGATCGGCGCCCGCGGCGCGCGCGGCCTCGATGGGCCAGGCCACGAGTGGCTTCCCCAAGAGCGGATGGACGGTTTTGGAATGGGCGGACTTCATGCGCGTGCCCTCGCCGGCGGCGAGGACGAGTGCGGTAAAGGCCATGGAGAGGACCCCTTTCGCGCGGTGTGGCACCGACGCAGATGGCGGTTTCGCGCCCGCTTTCACGCCCGCGGCGCGGCGCTCCCATGGTAGCGCAGGGCCCTTGTGCGCGCCCGTCCATGCGGGCAGGCGGCGCGTTCCCTTTGCTACACTAGGCCCTTGGAATTTGGGGCTTCGTCCAACGGCTAGGACTCTGGTTTTTGGTGCCAGCTATGGGGGTTCGAATCCCTCAGCCCCAGCCATCTTCCCCTCGTGTGGCCCGTCTTCTCGATTTTTCGCAGGTATCCGCCCCCCCTGAGCTCGCGCCTTGCCGAGCGCGTGGCTTTCGGGGAATCAGCCGATCGCCACGGTGGCGCGCCCGTGCGCGGGTGGTATAAGATATACCAAATGAGAGGAGGAGGTATGAGATCTGCCGACATCCCTGCCCTCCTCAAGGCCCTCGGCAACGAGAACCGCATCGAGATCGTGCGGCTCATCGCGAAGTCGCCGGGCATCACGGCGAACAAGATCCTGAAGACGTTGCACGTCGCGCAATCTACGCTCTCGCATCACATGCACATCCTCGTCGAGGCCGGCGTGGTCATCGCCGTTCGCGAGGGCAAATGGTCGCACTACTCCGTGAGTCCCGAGGCGCTCGATAGCATCGATCGCTTCGTGAACGGCCTGCGCGCCGATCGCTCGCAACGCGCCCGGCGCCTGCGCATGCTCCTCGACCTCAAGCACGACCCGCGCATGACGTCCAAGCTGCGCGATTCCATCGATCGCATCGTCGATACCCTCAGCTGAAACCCCGTATCCTTTCCCCTAGACTTGGCACTTCATCGCGCGTGAGGGGAGGCCCATGCTGCTCAGCCGAAGGGAGATCCTGCTGCTCGCGGGGGCGCTTCCCCTGGCGACGCTCTTCGGGTGCTCGGCTCCCGGCGCCGCCGATGCGGGAGAGGCGGACATCACGGTGGGCGCGTCGCACACCCCGCACGCCCTCATCCTCGACGGTCCGGTGAGGGAGCTCCTCGAGGCCGAGGGCTTTCGCCTGGACATCGTGGAATACGAGAACTACGACGAGCCCAACCAGGCGCTCGCGGAGGGCGAGATCGATGCCGCCTTCTACGAGCATCGCCCCTTCCTCGACGCGTGGAACGCGGCGAACGGCACGAACCTCGAGGGGCTCGTCTCGGTGCACTTCGAGCCCCTCGGCATCTACTCCGACTCCGTCGATTCCATCGCGAACCTCGAGAAGGGCGCGACGGTGGCCATCCCGGCCGACCCCGCGAATCGCGCGCGTGCGCTCCTCCTCCTCGAACAGGAGCGCCTCATCACGCTCTCCGACGACGCGGGGATCGAGGTCGTGCCCGCGAACATCGTCGAGAACAGACGCGACATCACGCTCGTGGAGGTGCCGGCCGAGGAACTTGCCGATGAGCTCTCGGAGGTGGAGCTCGTGGTGATGCCGGGAAACGTCGCCATGGAACACGGCCATTCGCTCGCCGACGCCCTCGCCGCCGAGCCCTTCGGCTCGCTCCTCGCGAACACCTACGCAAACCTCCTCGTCGTGCGTCCCGGCGAGGGCGACGATCCCAAGATCCAGGCCCTCGCGGCCGCCCTCAACTCCCAAGAGGTCCACGACTACATCGACCAATCCTTCGGCGAGAACGTCATATCGGTATTCGATCCCACGCCTCTCGATTCGGAGATTTGACGATTTTGTGATGCTGCGCTAGGGTGTCCCGCGTCGTTTCGCTGCGAACCGGAGGAGGTGCCCCGCCATGACCATGGCCATGTCCATGTCCATGCCGAGCTCCCGGGCACCTCGTTTGGCGCGCGTGTTCGCCGCGTGATCTTTGGCGAAACCCTCCTCCAGGCGACGTGTTCGGGAGCTGCCTCCACAGGGCAGCCTTTTTTCTGCTGCCCGATCCCGTTTTCGAATTCGCGCGTGTGCGCACCTGTGATCGAAGGAGAGAAACCATGAAGAAGTCCATTTCCCGCAGGGCCGCCATCCTCGGCCTTTCCGCCTTCGCCGCCCTCAGCCTCGCCGCGTGCGGCGGCGCCCCCGCCACCGAGGAGGCCCCCGAGGCCACCACTCCCGAGGCCACCGAAGCGTCCGACACCACCATCACCGTGGGCGCGAGCCCCACTCCCCACGCGGAGATCCTGAACGGCCCCGTGAAGGAGCTCCTCGAGCAGCAGGGCTACACCCTCGATGTCGTCGAGTTCACCGACTACGTGCTCCCCAACACCGCACTCGAGGAGGGCGAGCTCGACGCGAACTACTTCCAGCACACGCCCTACCTCGAGAGCTTCAACGAGGAGAACGGCACGCACCTCGCGGCCGTCACGAGCGTGCACTACGAGCCGTTCGCGCTCTTCAGCGATAAGGTCGCGAGCGTGAAGGAGATCTCCGACGGCGCCACCGTGGCCGTGCCGAACGACACCACCAACGAGGCCCGCGCGCTCCTGCTCCTCGAGCAGGAGGGGCTCATCACGCTCGACGAGGGCGCGGGCGTGACGGCCACCACGAAGGACATCGTCGACAACCCCAAGAACCTGCAGTTCGAGGAGATCGAGGCGGCGAACCTGCCGAACGTGCTCCCCGACGTGGACCTCGCGGCCATCAACGGCAACTACGCCATCTCCGCGGGCCTCTCGCTCGATGACGCGCTCGCCACGGAGGACGCCTCGTCCCTCGGCGCCACCACCTACGCGAACGTCCTCGTGGTGCGCGAGGGCGAGGAGAACGACCCGAAGATCGTCGCCCTCGCGAACGCCCTCACGAGCCCCGAGACCTACAAGTTCATCGAGGAGACCTACAACGGCGCCGTGGTGCCCACCTTCGAAGTGGCCGAGGCCACCGAGTAGCGGCAAGCCAGCCGGCTGAGCGCACGGACGATGATCGAGCTTCGCGACATCCGGAAGTCCTTCGGCGAGAAGGAAGTCCTGCACGGCATCAACCTGGAGATCGCCGATGGTGACGTCTTCGGCATCATCGGCGTCTCCGGCGCCGGCAAGTCCACCCTCGTGCGCTGCATGAACCTCCTGGAGCGCCCCACCTCCGGCCGCGTCCTCGTCGACGGGCGCGACGTCACGGACCTCAAGGGCGCCGAGCTCATCCAGCTCCGCCAGTTCATCGGGATGATCTTCCAGAACTTCTCGCTCTTCCAGCAGCGCTCCGTGGCGGAGAACGTGTGCTTCCCGCTCGAGATCCGCGGCGTGGCCAAGGAGGAGCGCCTCGCGCGCGCCGCGGAGCTCCTCGAGATGGTGGACCTCGGGCAGCTCGCGGACGCCTACCCCGTGCAGCTCTCCGGCGGCCAGCAGCAGCGCGTGGCCATCGCCCGCGCGCTCGCCAATCGCCCGCGGATCATGCTCTGCGACGAGGCCACGAGCGCCCTCGACACGCGCACCACCATGTCCATCCTCGAGCTCTTGGGGCGCGTGAACCGCGAGCTCGGCGTCACGATGGTCGTGATCACGCACTCGCTCGCCGTGGCGCAGCGCATCTGCAACCGCATCGCCGTCATCGATGACGGGCGCATCGTCGAGGAGGGCACCACGCGCGAGGTCTTCCGCCACCCCAAGGCGCAGATGACGAAGGACCTCCTGCTCTTCGACACCGTCATCCAGGACTTCTCCGAGGATGAGCGCGAAGAGGCGGTGATCTAGCAGATGGATTGGATTGCGGCTTTCTTCGCCGAATACGGCGGGCTCCTCCTCGAGGGCACGTGGGATTCCATCGTGATGACGACGGTGTCCTGCGTCTTCGCCTACGCGCTCGGCATCCCGCTCGGCGTGCTCGTGCTCATCACCGGCGAGGGGAACCTCCGGCCCAATCGCGCCGTGCACGCGGTGCTCGGGTGGATCATCAACGTGGGGCGCTCGATCCCCTTCATCATCCTGCTCTTCTCCATCATCCCGTTCACGCGCCTCGTCGTGGGCACCTCGCTCGGCGTCCAGGGCGCCATCGTGCCGCTCGTGGTGTGCGCGACGCCCTTCGTGGCGCGCATGGTGGAGCAGAGCCTCGCCGAGGTGGACGCCTCGCTCATCGAGGCCGGCGAGGCCTTCGGCGCGAGCGCCTGGCAGCTCGTCTACAAGGTCTACCTGAAGGAGAGCCTGCCGAGCCTCGTGCGCGGCGCCTCCATCACGTTCATCACGCTCTTCGGCTTCGTGGCCATGGCCGGCTGCGTGGGCGCGGGCGGCCTCGGCGACATCGCCATCCGCTACGGCTACCAGCGCTACCAGCCCGGCGTGATGATCGCCGCCGTCATCCTCTGCGTCATCCTCGTCGAGGTCGTCCAATCCCTCGGCAACGCCATCTCAAAGGCGGTGGACAAAAGAACGAGATAGCTCGATTTCTCGTCCTTTTCGATTCTTTTCAGCCATTCAAGCGTCAGGGGATCCACTCAACGTCAGCGAGGCGCCCTGGGGTGCCCGAGATACGTGGGATCTTGAGGGCGTAGCGTACTAAGGTACGTGAGCCCTCAAGATCGCGCGTAGATCGGGTGCACCAGGGCGCCGCAGCGTCGACTACTTCGCGCCTGGGAGTTTCGTAGCAGGGGGAGTCGTGTTGTCTGATTCCTCGAGCGCCTCTTCCACGGCGCGGAGGCCCTCGTGGATGCGGTAGAAGCGTCGCTCGAGGCTGGAGGCCGCGTCGAGCGCCTCCTTCGCCTGCGCCATGCTCTGCTGGTCGTGGTCGTTCTCCCGCACCTCGCTGGTGAGGTCCTCGAGGGGATGGCGCTCCTCGAGCGGCTGGAAGGTCTCGGGGGCGTGCGCGACGATGATGCCGCCGGGAAGCTCGCCGAGGCGCTGCTGGAGGTGCGCGCCGACGCGCTCGATGGAGGCGGAGACGCCGAGGCCGTAGATGCCCATGTCGCCGCCGATGGAATAGGCCACGATGACGGCGATGGCGAAGTAGGGCGCCATCGCCCAGCCGAAGATCTCACACCCCATGAAGAAGGACGCGAGCGGCGCGCGGATGACGGCCGTGAAGAACGCCATGATGCCGAGCGCCGAGGAGAAGCCCGCGTCGGTGCCCGTCATCACGCAGCAGGCGGCGCCGAGGAGCGCGCCCGTGGTGAGGGTCGGCATGATCTCGCCGCCGCGGAACCACAGGCCGAGCGCGAGGATCGTGAGCAGGCCCTTGATGGCAAAGCCCCAGCTCGGCTCCTGGTTCTCGAGCGAGATCTTGATGAGGGGCGCGCCGGCGCCGCCGTAGTTCGTCCATCCGAAGCCGAGCATGAGCGCCGCGATGATCGCGCCGCCGACGACCACCCAGAGGTAGTAGTTCCTCTTGATGGCGATGGTGTGGCGCTGGAGCCAGTCGATGCAAAACGCGTAGACCGCGCCGATGAGCGCGCACATGACCCCGACGATGAGGCTCTTGCCCACGTAGGTCCAGCCGAGTGCGGGGATGGCCACCGTGGGGAGGATGTCGCCGATGTGGAAGGGGTAGGCGATCGCGCAGCCCACGAAGCTCGCAAGGAGGATCGTGAGCGCGTGGCGGGTGATGTCGCGACGGTAGCGGCAGAGCTCGAGCACGAGGAAGGTCGCGCCGAGCGGGGAGAAGAAGAGCGCCGAGAACGTGGCCGCCATGCCGGTGGCGGCGGTGTAGCCGAAGAGGTCGTGCTTCTTCTCGAGCTTGAGCACCTGCGAGAGGTGGAACGGGCGCGCCACGAGGTTGCCAAGCGAGGCGCCCATCTGGAGCGCCCCCGCCTCCTTGCCCACGGAGGCGCCGCCGAGGACGGAGAGGCAGGTGCCGAAGAGGATGCCCGGGGTGAGCTTGGGCGAGATCTCCTGGTTCGAGCGCAGGTAGTGGATGACCTTGTGGGTGGTGAGGTCGTAGTCGAGGTCGAGCGCGTGGTAGAGCACGAGCGAGAGTGCGCCCGTGGCGGGAAGCGCGATGGCGAGCCAGGGCTGTGCGTAGAAGAGGTTCAGCGAGAAGTCGACGCAGATGCAGAGCGTGATCGAGGCTCCCGCGCCCACGGCGCCCATCACGAGGGCGAAGAGCACGTGGCGCACCATCTGGCCCACGTCGATCGTGTTCTGCGCCATTGCCCCTCCCCTCTAAGACGCAAAGACGAACTTGCGAGCGCGCTCGCCGGAAGAACGCCCGAGGGGCGCCGCCGAAGCGGCGCCCCCGAATAGTGCGAGCGGCGAGTGCGAATTAGTGCGCGAACATCGCCTGGAAGATCGGGACGAGCCAGATCCAGAGGATCGACGTGACCGCGAAGCCCGCGGTGGACACCGCCACCGAGCTCGCCCCTTCTTGGACGTAGATGTTGTATCTCGCGGAGATGATGATGCCCGAGAACGCAGGCGGCAGGGCGACGGCCATGATGAGCATGCCGAGCTTGTCGCCGTCGTTCGCCATGCCGAAGATGAGGCCGGCGGCCAGGATGACGGCGGGCGTGAGGATCAGGCGGAAGAACGTGTTCCAGATGGT
>CANQNP010000009.1 GCA_947625235.1 uncultured Atopobiaceae bacterium
CCTACGACGACTACGGCGACGGCGACGTCTTCCGCGCGGCGAACCAGCGCATGGTGATCGCCGCCATCGCGAAGAAGGTCATGGCCGTGGATCCGCTCACCCTCGCCTCGACGATCAGCCAGCTCGCCGAGATGGTGACGACGGACCTCTCCGTGGGCGACCTCCTGCACATCGCGGACGAGATGCGCGGCATCGACCTCGATCACAACGTCTACTCCGGCATGACGCCCACGACCTCGCTCTACCAAAACGGCGGCTGGTACGAGCTCCTCGACACCGACGCCTGGCAGACGATGATGCAGCGCGTGGACAGCGGGCTCTCGCCCTACGCGAGCGAGGACGAGGACCTCACGGCCGGGCTCGCCGGCTCGCAGGCGGGAAACATCAAGAACGGCGAGATCGTCGAGGGAAGCACGACCTTCGATCCAAGCACGCCCGAGGACGTGGACGCGTCGGTGCTCGTGCTGAACGGCACGGGGGTGAGCGGCCTCGCGGGCCGCGTGGCGGCGTCGCTCGATAAATACGGCTACGAGACCTCCACGGGCAACGCGCAGAATGCCTACGACTACTCGGTGGTGGCCTACTGCACGCCCGAGAACCAGAGCGCGGCCGAGGCGGTGGCGCAGGCACTCGGCGGCAACATCGACGTCGAGGACTGGCAGGGCATCTACGAGACGGACTGCGACGTCGTGGTGGTGCTCGGCCTCGACATGGCGAACTCGGTCGACCCGCTCTAGCCCGCGCGCGCCGCTTCGCCTTCCCGCGTGCACGTCTCGGGGCACCTCGCCGGCCCTCCGAAAACCTGTATCGTGTGGGCGGATCCATAGGGAAGGGGAGCACATGGCTGACGCGCCGAAACGCGACTTCCTCGACGACATCATCGACATCACGGGCGACCTCCAGGCGATTGGCAACCCGCTCAACAACCTCGCGAACACCCTCGCGGCGGAGCCGGGGCAGGAGCCCACGTGGAATCCGGCGGACTACAAGAAGCGCCCGAGGGCGAACGTGATCCCCTGCACCTCGTGCCGCACGAAGGACCCGAAGACCTGCCAGCGCTGCGTGGAGGTGTGCCCGGTGGACGCCATCACCCTCGACGAGGGCGCCATCGAGATCTCGGACACGTGCATCAAATGCGGGCTCTGCGTGGAGGCGTGCCCGAACGAGTGCTACTCCGTGCGCGAGCTCGCGCCGCGCTACCTCTACGACGAGATCGCCGCGGCGGCCATGAGCCACGAGACGGCCTACGTCACCTGCACGCGCGCGATCGGACGGCTGCCCGAGAAGAACGAGGTGATCGTCCCCTGCGTGGGCGTCGTGCCGAGCGAGGTGTGGGCCTCCATCATGGCGGACTACCCGAACGTCTCCGTCTTCCTGCCGCTCGGGCTCTGCGAAACGTGCCGCACGAAGACGGGCGAGGAGGCCTATACCGACGCGATCGGCCGCGCCGAGGAGTGGTGCGGCTTCGGCCTCGGGCTCGAGGTGGACGAGGGCGACCTCACCCACGAAGTGCGCCGCGAATGGCAGCGCCAGGAGTTCATGGACACCATCGTGAACTCCGGCCAGCGCCTCCTCACCGGCGCGACCCCCGCCCTCTCCATCGCGCAGCGCGTGACGCAGCAGATTCGCGGGCACACCGCCCAGCTGAACCGCCTCTCGAAGACCATCGACCAGGCGATGGGCGGCACCACGTCCAAGAACCAGCGGCGCATCCTGCTCGACCGCCGAAAGCTCCTCATGGCGATGCTCCAGAAGCACCCCTCGCTCGCTGAGAACATCGACCTCTACGAGCCGGTGTGCGACCCCGACCTCTGCACGCTCTGCGGCGCCTGCGAGAAGGTGTGCCCCACGCGCGCGATCGAGCTCACGCCCGAGGGTCGCTGGAGGTGCGAGAACGCGTACTGCACGCAGTGCGGCGCGTGCTTTTCCGTCTGCCCCACTTCCGCGCTCGAGCCCGACTACATCGATGCCTCCGACCTCGTGCTTCCCGATGACGAGGTGCGGATGGCACAGGTGAGCGCGGCCGACCAGAAGGCCGACATCGAGCGGCTGAAGGCCGAGGGCATGAAGGCGCTCAACCAAGGGCTCGACTTCCTCGAGCGCCTCGGCGGCGCGGCCGCGGGCGCGGGCGCGGCGGGCGCTGGCGCGACGACAGGTGGCGCGACCGCGAGCCAGACCACGACCGACGGGGAGTAGCACATGGCGCTTTCGATCGGCATCGTCGGACTTCCGAACGTGGGCAAGTCCACGCTCTTCACGGCCCTCACCAAGCGCAGCGGCCTCGCCGCGAACTACCCCTTCGCCACGATCGAGCCCAACGTGGGCGTGGTCGACGTGCCCGACGAGCGCTTGGGCAAGCTCGCCGCCATCGTCGACCCCGGGCGCATCGTGCCCGCGACGGTGGAGTTCACCGACATCGCCGGGCTCGTGAAGGGCGCCTCGGAGGGCGAGGGCCTCGGCAACCAGTTCCTCGCAAACATCCGCGAGACCTCCGCGATCTGCGAGGTCGTGCGCTATTTCTCCGACCCCGACGTGGTGCATGTGGACGGGCGCGTGGATCCCGCGAGCGACGTGGAGACGATCCAAACCGAGCTCGTGCTCGCCGACCTCGCCACCATCGAGCGCCAGATCCCGCGCCTCGAGAAGGAATCGCGCAAGGACGCCGACGCCGCGGCCACGCTCGCGCTCGCGAAGCGCCTCGTGCCGTGGCTCGACGACGGGCATCGCGCGGCCGAGCTCGAGATGACGGACGAGGAGCGCGCGCTCGCGAAGTCGCTCTTCCTCCTCACGATGAAGCCCGTGATCTACGTGGCGAACGTGGACGAGGACGCCCTCGGCGAGCCCGTGGCGCCGCTCGCGGGGCAGGAACCCATCCCCATCTGCTGCGAGGTGGAGGCCGAGCTCGCGGAGCTCGACGACGCCGACGCGGCCGAGTTCCTCGAATCACTCGGCCTCGAGCGCTCGGGCCTCGAGCGCCTCGCGCAGGTGGCCTATCGCACGCTCGGGCTCCAGAGCTTCTTCACCGCGGGGCCGATGGAGGTGCGCGCCTGGACCGTGCGCACGGGGGCGAAGGCGCCCGAGGCGGCCGGCGTGATCCACTCGGACTTCGAGCGAGGATTCATCAAAGCCGAGGTCGCGAGCTACGAGGACTTCGTCGAGCTCGGCGGCGAGGCGCCCTGCCGCGCCGAGGGGAAGCTCCGCATCGAGGGCCGCGACTACGTCATGCAAGACGGCGACGTCTGCCACTTCCGCTTCAACGTGTAGGGACTTACGCCGAAAGCCAGCGCTCGAGATAGCGGCCGGTGAGGCTCCCTTCGCAGCGCGCGACGTCCTCCGGGGTGCCCGCCACCACCACGCGGCCGCCGGCCTCGCCGCCGCCGGGGCCGAGATCGATCACGTAATCCGCGTTCGCGATCATGTCGAGGTCGTGCTCGATCACCACCACCGTGGCGCCGTGGGCCACGAGGTCCTGGAGCACGTCGAGGAGCACCTCCACGTCGAGCGGGTGGAGGCCGATCGTGGGCTCGTCGAAGACGAAGAGCGAATCCTCCTGGCCGCGCCCGATCTCGCTCGCGAGCTTCAGGCGCTGCGCCTCGCCGCCGGAGAGCGCGGGCGTGGCCTCGCCGAGCGTGAGGTAGCCGAGGCCGAGGCCCTGGAGCACGCGGAGCTTCGAGAGGACGCTTCGCTGCCCCTGGAATTGCACGCCGTCGATGGCGGAGATGGCCTCGTCCACCGTGAGCGCGAGGAACTCCGGAAGCGAGAGGTCGCGCCCACCCGCCACCTCGAGGCGGAAGCGCTCCGCCGCGTCGCCGTAGCGCGAGCCGCGGCACGCCGGGCACTCCATCTCCACGTCGGGCAGGAACTGCACGTCGAGGTTCACCGAGCCCGTGCCCTCGCAGGTGGGGCAGCGGAGCTTCCCGGTGTTGTAGGAGAAGGCGCCGGCGTTGAGCTTCTCGGCCTTCGCCTCGGGCAGGCGCGCGTAGGCGCGGCGCAGGAGGTCGAGCACGCTCGAGTACGTGCCCACGGTCGAGCGGACGTTCACGCCGATGGGCGTCGCGTCGATGAGCTGCGCGCGGCGTATGCCGGGGGCGCGGAGGTTGCGGATCTCCGCGGGGAGCGGCTCCTCGGCGGCGCGCGCCTGGAGGGCCGGAAGCAGGCCCTCGAGCACGAGCGTCGTCTTGCCGGAGCCCGAGACGCCCGTCACGGCCGTGAGCCGCCCCTTCGGAATGCGCACGTCGAGAGGCTTCACCGTGTGGATGGCGTTCGTGGAGAGCTCGATCTCGCCGAGGTCGAAGAGCTCTTCTGCCTTCGCCCGCGTGCGCGGTCGCACGCGACGCCTCCCCGAGAGGAAGGGCCCGATGATGGAGGCCCCATTCCGCTCGAGCTCGGCCACGCTCCCCGTCGCGATCACGCGCCCGCCGCCCGCGCCCGCCGCCGGCCCGAGCTCGCAGAGCCAGTCGGCGTGGGCGAGCACGCGCACGTCGTGGTCCACCATCACCACGGAGTTGCCGTCGGCGAGGAGGTCGTCCACGACGCCGAGGAGCCCGTCCATGTTCGCCGGGTGGAGCCCGATCGACGGCTCGTCGAGCACGTAGAGCACGCCGGTCGTGCGGTTGCGCACGGCGCGGGCGAGCTGCACGCGCTGGCGCTCGCCGGTGGAGAGCGTCGAGCTCGCGCGGTCGAGCGAGAGGTAGCCGAGGCCGAGCTCGCGAAGGCGCTGCATGGGCTCCGCCATGTCGGCGAGGATGGCGCGCGCCATCGGCTTCAGGTCCTCGGGCAGGTCATCGGCAAGGCGCGGCATCGCGGCCTCGCTCGAGGGGTCCGCCCCCACCCACTCCCAAAGCCCGTCGAGTGTGAGGGCCGTGGCCTCGGCGAGGTTCTTGCCGCCGAGCTCCGGGGCACGCGCGGCCTCGGAGAGTCGCGTGCCGTGGCAGTCCGGGCACGGCGCCTCCACGAGGAACTTCGCCACGCGCGCGAGGCCCTTCTCGTCCGTCACCTTCGCAAGCGAGTTCTCCACGGTGTAGACGGCGTTGAAGTACGTGAAGTCGAGCTCGCCCGAGCGCCCGTCCTTGTTTTGGTAGACGATGTGGCGCTTCTCGGGTGGCCCGTTGAAGACGATGTCGCGCTCGCGCGGCGTGAGGTCCTTGAAGGGCACGTCGGTGCGCACGCCCATGTCGCGCACGATGTCGATCATGAGCGACCACATGAGGCTCTGCCAGCTCGCGACGGCGCCCTCCTCGATGGACTTCGTCTCGTCCGGCACGATGGCGGCGAGGTTCACCTCGCGCACGATCCCCGTGCCGGCGCACGTGGGGCACGCGCCCTCGCTGTTGAACGCGAGCGCCTCGGCGCCGGGGCCAAAGAACTCGACGCCGCAGGTGGGGCACGTGATCGGCTGCTCGAGCGCCACGTGGGTGGTGGGCGGCACGCGGTGGCCGTTCGGGCACACGTGGCTCCCGAGACGCGAGAACGCGAGGCGAAGGTGGTTCAGGAGCTCGGTGGAGGTGCCGAAGGTGGAGCGCACGCCGGCGATGCCGGGGCGCTGCCTGAGCGCGAGCGCCGCGGGCACGTGGAGCACCTCGTCCACCGCGGCGCGCTCGGCCTGCGAGATGCGGCGGCGCGTGTAGGTGGAGAGGGATTCGAGGTAGCGGCGCGAGCCCTCGGCGTAGAGCACCCCCATCGCGAGCGAGCTCTTGCCCGAGCCCGACACCCCCGCGATGCCCACGAACTCGCCGAGCGGGATGTCGATGTCCACGTCGCGCAGGTTGTGCACCCGCGCCCCGCGCACGGAGATGGCCTCCGGAGCGCGCCCCTCGCGCACACGCGTCCTCGCCTGAGCCATGTCCACTCCTTCCACGAGCGAGCCCATGTGCGCATTGTGGCATTCGATGCGCGCGCACTCGCCCCGGGTACAATGGGATCGCACCCCATAGAAGGAGCCATCATGAATCCCGGCACCATCCTGCTCATCGCGGTCATCATCATCGTCGTCGCGATCGTCATCGCCGTCATCGCCATCTACAACGGCATCGTCTCCAAGCGAAACCGCGTGGACAACGCCTGGCAGAACATCGACGCGAACCTCCAGCGCCGAAACGACCTCATCCCGAACGTCGTGGAGGCGGTGAAGGGCTACGCCAAGCACGAGAGCGGCGTCTTCGAGGCCGTCACCGAGGCACGCGCCATGGCGAGCGCCGCGACGACCCCCGAGCAGGTGATGGAGGCGGATAACCAGATCACCACGGCGCTCCGCCAGCTCTTCGCCGTGGCCGAGGGCTACCCCGACCTCAAGGCGAGCACGAACTTCCTCGAGCTCCAAACGCAGCTCCAGGACGCCGAAGACCGCATCGTCTACGCGCGCCAGAGCTACAACGACTGCGTCTACGCCTACAACACCGCCATCCAGACCTTCCCCGGAAACATCATCTCCGGCATCGGCCACTTCGAGCCTCGAACGGGATTCGAGGTGACGGAGGCCGAGGCCCGCTCCGTGCCGAACGTCACGTTCTAGGGAGCGCCCATGGCCTCCTCGCCGAAGCGCAAGCCCTCGCCGCGCACGAATACGAGCGGGCTCCACCGCGCGCAGCGCACGATTTCCGCCGACGCCATAGGGGACGAGCCGAGCGCCCGCGCGCAGAGCCGCGGCGAGCGCGCGCAGAGACGCGAGCTGAGCGGCCACACCGCGGAGCTCGACGCGACGGCGATCGCCGAGGCCGCGCACCGAAGCGCCTCGCGCGCCGAGCAGGAGCGCCGCATCGAGACGATCCGCAACGCGCGTGGCGGAAGTCCCCGGCATACGGCGCACGATCGCAAGGGGCGGGCGATGGGATCGCCGCCCGGCGCGGGCCCCGAGGCGGCGGGCGTCCCTGCCCCAGCCTCCCCCGCGCAGGGCTCCCCAACGCGCCCCATCACGCGTCCTACCACGAGGTCCGAGGAGAGCCCCTACGCCTTCGCGCCCCGCTCAGGCGCGAAGGGGCGCGGCGCGAAGCGTCCGAGCAAGGGGCAGGTCGCCGTCATCATCGCCGCCTGCTGCGTGGTGGCCCTCGCCATCGGGCTCGTCGTGGCCTTCGCGTCCGGAGCCTTCAACACGCCCGTCACCTCGCCCTCGGAGGGCACCGACGGCCTCTACGTGCCGCCCCTCGAAGATGACCCCGCCACCGAGGCCGACGAGAGCGCGCAGGGCCTCACGCCCACCACCGGCGAGGCGTCCGTCTCGCTCTCCGCCGTGGGCGACAACCTCATGCACCTTCCCGTGGTGAACACCGCCGACTACGCCGAGGGCACCTTCGGCGACGGCCTCTACGACTTCTCCGTGTGCTACGCCGGCATCAAGGACATCGTCGACACGCACGACATCAACTTCATCGACATCGAGACGCCGATGTGCGGAGACGAGCGCGGCATCAGCGGCTACCCGTCCTTCAACACGCCCTCCGACGACGCGGCCGACATCGCGTCCTTCGGCTTCAACCTCGCCACCACCGCCACGAACCACGCGTGGGACGGCGGCCTCGAGGGCGTCGAGCACATGAGCGCCACCTGGGCCGAGCACCCTGAGGTGGTGGTGACGGGCACCTTCACGAGCCAAGAGGATCGCGACCGCATCCGCGTCTTCGAGAAGAACGGCATCACGTTCGCCTTCCTCGCCTACCAGGACTATTTGAACGGCTACGTGCTGCCGAGCGACCTCTCGTGGGCGATCGCCGATTCGAACGACCGCGCGAAGGTGAAGGAGGACATCGACAAGGCCCATGAGCTCGCCGAATGCGTGATCGTGGCCATGAGCTGGGGCGATGAGTACGCCACCCAGCCAAACCAGTCCCAGCGCGATTGCGCGCAGTTCATGGCCGACAACGGCGTGGACCTCATCCTCGGCTTCGGCTCGCACGTGATCCAGCCCGTCGAGTGGCTGGACGCCTCCCCCACCACCTCGGACGGCGCGGAGAACCCCTTCGCCGGACACCGGACGCTCACCGTCTTCTCGCTCGGCAACTTCGTGAGCAACCAGCAGGACGCCTTCAGCAACGTGGAGGGATGCTTCACCTGCGACATCACGCGCGACGCCGAGGGTGCGATCGCCATCGCCGACCCCACGTGGATCCCCCTCGTGAACCACTTCTCCGGCGGCACCGGCCACACGGTCTACCAGCTGAAGGACTACACCGAGGAGCTCGCGCGCCAGCACGACGTGCTCGGCGCCCTCGACGACCCCCTCGGCTACGTGCGCACCTACACCACCGAGGTCATCGACCCCGAAGTAGTGACGATCGACGGACTTTCTTGACGCTGCGAGACGCTGGTGCACCCCATCTTCGCGCGATTTTGGCCACTCACGTAGCGAAGTACGCTACGTGGCCAAAATCCCACGAATCTGGGGCACCCCAGCGTCTCTCGCTGTCGTTTTTCGGATTCCCTATCTCTTTGGTTGCCGTAGCAAGAACGAGCGCAGCTCCCACGCCCGGCCCCGTTTTCCTAGCTAGAACACCCGGTTCTCGCGGTAGAAGGCGATGAGCGACTGCGTGGAGGGGTCTTGCTCCGCGAGGGCCTCGTCGCTTTCGGAGAGCGCGGGCGTGATCTGCTTGGCGAGCTGCTTGCCGAGCTCGACGCCCCACTGGTCGAACGAGTTGATGCCCCAGACGACTCCCTCCACGAAGGTGATGTGCTCGTAGAGCGCGATGAGCTCGCCCATGGAGAAGGGCGTGAGCGCGACGCCGAAGATCGAGGTGGAGGGGCGGTTTCCCGTGAAGATGCGCGCCGGCACGATCTCCTCCGGCGTGCCCTCGGCGCGCACCTCGTCCACGGACTTGCCGAAGGCGAGCGCCTTGGTCTGCGCGAGGAAGTTCCCGAGGAAGAGCTCGTGGACGTCCTGGCCGCCGTCCCTCAGGGGGTTCGGCGTGTTGCAGAACGCGATGAAGTCCGCGGGCACGATCGTCGTGCCCTGGTGGAGCAGCTGGTAGAAGGCGTGCTGGCCGTTCGTGCCCGGCTCGCCCCAGAAGATCTCGCCGGTGGCGCAGTCCACGACCGTGCCGTCCCAGCGCACGGACTTGCCGTTTGATTCCATCGTGAGCTGCTGGAGGTAGGCCGGGAAGCGCGCGAGGTACTGGTCGTAGGGCAGCACCGCGTGCGACTGGCAGCCGAAGAAGTCGCGGTACCACACGTTGATGAGGCCCATGAGCATGATGGCGTTCTCCTCCACCGGCGCGCCCTGGAAGTACGCGTCCATGGCGTTCATGCCGGCGAGGAAGGCGTCGAAGTTCTCGGGGCCGAGCACGACCGCGAGGATGGTGCCCACGGCGGAGTCGACGGAGTAGCGGCCGCCGACCCAGCTCCAGAAACCGAAGGTGTTCTGGGGGTCGATCCCGAAGTCGGCCACGAGCTCGAGCTCGGTCGACACGGCCACGAAGTGCTTGGCCACGGCGTCCTTGCGCAAATCCTCGCTGCCGTCGATGGCGCCGCGCTCCGCGAGGGAGTCGAGGAGCCACGCGCGGGCCTCGCGGGCGTTCGTGAGGGTTTCGAGCGTGGTGAAGGTCTTGGAGACGATGATGAAGAGCGTGGTCTCGGGGTCGAGGTCGCGCGTCTTCTCCGCGATGTCGTTCGGGTCGATGTTCGAGACGAAGCGCGCGGAGAGGCCGTCCTGCTTGTACACCTTGAGGGCCTCGTAGACCATGGCCGGGCCGAGGTCGGAGCCGCCGATGCCGATGTTCACGACCGTCTCGATGCGCTTGCCCGTGACGCCCTTCCACTCGCCGGAGCGCACGCGCTCGGCGAACGCGTAGACCTTGTCGAGCTCCGCGTGCACGTCGGCGACGACGTCTTGGCCATCGACCGTGAGCGTGCCGGCCTCCTCGGCCGGGCGGCGAAGCGCGGTGTGGAGCACGGCGCGGTCCTCGGTGGTGTTGATGTGCTCGCCCGCGAACATCGCATCGCGACGCTCCTCGACCTTGCACTCGCGCGCGAGATCCACGAGCAGGCGCACGGTCTCGGGCTTCACGAGGTTCTTCGAGAGGTCGATCCTGAGGTCGCCCACGTCGAAGGTGAGGTTCGCCA
Organism: uncultured Atopobiaceae bacterium; assembly: GCA_947625235.1. Classification (GTDB taxonomy): domain Bacteria; phylum Actinomycetota; class Coriobacteriia; order Coriobacteriales; family Atopobiaceae; genus CANRLS01. The sequence goes on from CANQNP010000009.1 coordinate 10,048, forward strand.
CGCGCTCGGGATCGGCGGCGAACCAATCGGCGAGGCTGATGCCCTCGTCCTTGAGCTCGGAATAGTGCGCGGCCAGGGCCTCCCAGGCCTTCGTGGATGTGCAGTCGACGGGTGCGCTCATGGCGTTCCTTCCCTTGCGCGCGACGCTCGCGCGTCCTCTTTCCTCGGGTTCTAGCCTACTCCTCGAACTGGGCCGCGCGGGCCTCGAGCTGCCGAATGTGCGGATCGCTCAGTAGGGTTCCGCGAGCGGCGGCAGGCGCTTCAGGCGCGCCCACATGAGCTGCTTTCCCTGGGGATCCGCGAGCGCGGCGGCGAAGTTCCCGAGCGCCATCACGCGAAGCCCCGCCACCTGCACCACGAGGCCCGGCTCGAGGAGCGCCTCGGAGAGGTCAGCGAGCTCCACGAGGTCCGCCGCGAGCGCCTCGGCAAGGAGCGTTCGCGCCGCCTCGTCCGTGGCCACCACGGTGAGCGGCGAGAGCGTGGCGATGGCGAGCGAGAGGAGCGAGGGCGGCATCCGCGTGCCATCCTCGAGGACGCCGAGGCAGCCGGCCCAGTCCTCGGGCGCGTAGCCGAGCGCGCTCGTGGCCTTGAAGAGCGCGGTGCCGTCCTCTCCGGAGAGCGGCTCGGCGCCCCTCGCCTCGGCCTCGCTCGGCGTGCCCTTCACGAAGAGGATCGCGGGAAACGCGCAGCCCGCGAGCCGCACGCCACGTGCGGCGAGGGCCTCGAGCTCGGCTTCCGCCTTCGCTCGCGCCGCCTCTTTCGCGCCCTTGGCCATGCCGCCTCGCCTTCGCCATTGCCACTCGCACGCCGTATCCGAAGTCTACGGCTTCTCGCGTCAGAGCTTGCCTGCCCGAGGGTATAGAAGTGCCGAGCGTAACCACGCGCAAAGGGCGATTCTTCCCACGGAGGCAGCAATGGCCGTCAACGAACTCACCGCGCAGAACTTCGACAGCGTCATCAACGGAGCCACCAAGCCGGTCCTCGTGGACTTCTGGGCATCATGGTGCGGGCCGTGCAGGCTGCTCTCCCCCATCGTCGACGAGCTTGCCGAGGAGATGTCCTCCAAGATGGACGTGTACAAGTGCAATGTCGAGGAGAGCCAGGACCTCGCCGTGCGCTTCCAGGTGATGAGCATCCCCACGCTCATCCTCTTCAAGGGCGGCAAGCCGGTGCACACGATGGTGGGCGCCGTGCCCAAGGCCAAGCTCGCCCAGGAGTTGCAGTCGGTGCTCTAGGCCATGGAGCCTCGCCCTAGAATGGGCGCATGGCATCTCCCGATCACAGCGAGCATCTCCGCGCGCACGCGCATCGCGTGACGGACTTCGCGCGCCACTACGGCTGGATCATCCTCGCCGTGGTGGCCGCATTCGTGCTCTTCGTCATCGTCCAGCGGCTCGTGGAGGGGGAGCTCACGCGCCTCGACGGCACCGTGTATTGGGATCTCGTGCACCCGCTCCAGAGCGAGTGGCTCACGAAGGCGATGATCGCCATCACGAACCTCGCCGCCATCCCCACGCTCCTCGTCGTGCTGCTCGTGATGGCGGCGCTCGTGCCGGGATGGAAGCCCGCCACCTGCGCCGTCGTGAACCTCGTCCTCGTCGTGTGCCTGAACGAGCTCCTGAAGCAGATCGTGCAGCGCCCGCGCCCCGAGGGCTACCGCCTCATCGCCGAACAGGGGTTCAGCTTCCCCTCCGGCCACTCCATGGTGGCGATGGCCTTCTACGGCCTCTTCATCTGGATGATCTGGCGCTACGAGGCGGACGCGCGGCTCAAGTGGCTGAAATCCGCGGGATTCGTGGCCATCATCGCGCTCGTGGGGTTTTCGCGCATCTACCTCGGAGTCCACTACTTCTCGGACGTGCTCGCGGGATGGTGTGTGAGCTATCTCTGGCTCGTCTTCTTCACGCAGGTGCTCGCGAAGCGCTTCATGCCGCCCGCGCCGGGCGAGGAGGCCGCGCGCTCACAGGGCGCGAAGGGCTAGAAGAACCACCACCAGGCGCGCTCCCTGTCCTCCTCGCTCATGGGGAGCTGGATGATCTTCGGGTCCTCCACCTTGGCGTCCCTGAGGAAGAGGCGCCCGATCGTGGGGCCCTCCTTCGAGCGCGGGCTCGTGGGCGAGCCGGGGTTCATGATGAGCGTGCCGTTCTCGGCGTACTCGATCACCGGGCGATGCGTGTGGCCGAAGATGCAGACCTCGGCCGTCTTCGGGCGCACCTGCTCCCTATGGTGGACCACCTGGAAGCGCACGCCGCCGAGGGAGAAGCGCGCCTCGCGGCCGATGTGCGGGCCGTATTCATAGGGATAGTCGTTGTTGCCGAGGCAGAGGTGCACGGGGGCCACGCCCTCGAGCGTCTCGAGGTCGGCGCGCGAGCAGATGTCGCCCGCGTGGATGAGGTAGTCGCAGCCGCGAAGCTCGCGTAAGAGCTCCTCGGAGAGGTAGCCGTGCGTGTCGCTCACCACGTCCACCCGAAGGCGACCCGCACGCAGCATGGCACTCCCCTCGCGCTAGATGCCGAGCGCCCGCTTGAGTTGCACGACGCGGCGCCTCGACACGGAAACCTTCTTCCCGCTGATGCCGTTCAGGCCGAGCTTGAGGATACCGCTCGAGACGACCTCGACGTCCTCCACGTGCGCGAGGTTCACGATGTAGCCACGATGCACGCGGAAGAAGCCGTGCGGCCCGAGGCGGTTTTCCAGCTGCGCGAGGGAGATCGTGGAGAGGTAGCGATCGGTGTCGGTGTAGATGCAGGAGTAGTCGTCCTTGGCCTCGATGTAGCGGATCTGGTCCACCGGCACGAGGACCTTGCGGCCGCTCTTCTCCACGGGGATGCGCTCCTGCGGCGGACGCGACTGGCGGCGCGGGGTCGCGTGGGCGGCCACCTTGTCGAGCGCCGCCACGAGGCGCTCCTCCTCCACGGGCTTCACGAGGTAGTCGATGGCCTCCACCTCGAAGGCCTTGAGGGCGTACTCGCCATAGGCCGTGACGAAGACGATGGCGGGCGGGTTCTTGAGCTTGTGCAGCGCCTCGGCGAGCGACATGCCGTCCGTCTTGGGCATGCGGATGTCGAGGAAGAGCACGTCGGGACGGCCGTCCATGAGCTTCTGCACGGCCTCGCGGGCACCGGAAGCCTCGACGATGGATTCAACGCGACCCGATTGTTCCAACAGATAGCGAAGCTCCGAGCGGGCGGGAGCCTCGTCATCGACAATCATCGCACTCAGCATGAATGCCACCTCTCCCTTGGAAGCGCGCGTCGTTCCCCCCGGACGCACACATTCCTGAAAGCATTGTAACGATACCCGCTCCGGGAGGTTTTACACAGGACGGCAACCGGGAGTTTGCAATCCGGACTTGAAGGCAGCCTCACGAGGCGCCTCCGATGCGCGGCAGGCGGAGCGCGCCGGAGAGCCTCAGGGTGATGACCGTGCCCTCGTCCGGCCGCGAGACGATGTCGACGCCCGAGCCCTGCGCGTACTGGCGGATGATGCGCTCGTGGACGTTGCGAAGCGCCGTGCCCGTGCCCGCGGAGGGGTCGTCCACCTCTCGCACGATCGGCGAATCCCAGTCCGCCTGCAGGCGCTCGACCTCGGCCTGCGTCATGCCCACGCCGTCATCGGCCACGGAGATGAGGAGGTCGTCGCCCTCGGTGGTGGCGTAGACGTCGATGTGGAGGGCCCCCGTCTCGCGCATCGCGTGGCGAACGGCGTTTTCCACGATGGGTTGGATGATGAAGGCCGGCACCGCGACGCTGCCCAGGCCCTCGGCCACCTCTTCCTGCTCGTTGATGCGATCGCGCCCGAAGCGCGCGTACTCGAAGACGAGGTAGCGACGCGTCTGCTCGAGCTCGCGCGAGAGCGGGATGAGGCTGTCCGAGTTCTCGAGCGTCTGGCGGTAGAAGCGCGCAAACTCGCGCAGGAGGTCGCGCGCGCGGAGCGGATCCGTGCGGATGAGCGCGCTGATGGTGTTGATCGTGTTGAAGAGGAAGTGCGGGTTGATCTGCGCCTGGAGGGCGCGCACCTCGGCCTCGGTGGCGAGTTGGGACTGCCGATCGAGCTCGGAGAGCGCGAGCTGGGTGGAGAGGAGCTCGGCGAAGCCCTGCGCCACGGCGCGCTCCGTGCGATCGATGTCGCGGTAGTTCGCGTAGTAGAACTTGATGACGCCGATGGTCTCCCCGCGCACCCGAAGCGGGCAGACGATGCCCGCCGGCATGAACGACACCTCGCGAAGGCGCTCGGCGGTGTCCATCTCGTCGAGGTCCCTCATCTGCGCGGGCGTGATGGACGAGAAGGTCTGCGTGGTGCCGCCGGCGAGCACGTCCTTCGTGGCCTGCGTGCGCACGGGGCTCCCCGGCGGGAACTCCGGCTCGAGCACGCCCACGTAGGCGAGCACGTGCTCGCGATCGGTGATGGCCACGGCCTCGGCGCGCGTCTCGTGCCAGAGGAGCTCGCAAACCGCGCGACATCCCGCGGGCGTGAGGCCGTCGCGAATGAACGCGAGGGTCGTGGAGGCGGTGCGCAGTGTCTGCTCGGTGGAGATGCTCTTGATGTGGTCGGGCACGCCGAGCGAGCGCACGCTCACGAACACGGCGGCCACCATGAGGGCGCCGGCGACCACCGCGAGCGGCCAGTGGTCGGAGATGACGCACCACACGAAGGCCGCCCCAAGGCCCACGAGGGCCATCACGAGCAGCGCGATCACATAGATGTTGAGCGAGGTCCAGAACTGCCGGTAGCTGGTCACTGGTCGTCCTCGGATGCGCCTTGCGCCGCGGGCTCGGGCGCCACGGGGGCGGATCCGGCATCGGGCGCCGACTGCTCGGAGGCGCCGCCCCCACGCGGCTCCGCCCCGTCGGCGTCGGGCGCCCGCGGGGCCACCTCCGCCTCGACCACGCTCGCCACGCCCTCGATCGCCTCGTCCACGGCGCTCATGACCTCCACGTCCACGGCCTTCTCGGCGATGGCCTCGTCCGGCTCCACCATCGAGAGGAGCGCGTCCGCCGCCTCGGCGCCGCCCACGATCACCGCCGTGGCCTCGGGCGCGACCATCTCGCGAAGCGCCTTCGGGATGCCGCTCGCGAGGAGCTCGAGCGCGAGCTCGCGATCGTCCCAGAGGGCCTCCATGAGCGAGGGCCACCACGTTTGGAAGGCGAGGTAGCGGCTCTTGCTCTCGGCGGCCGCGGCGCGCGCCTCCTTGATGCCCCGGCGCCAGATCTCGAGGTACGCGGCGTGCTCGCCCGTGCCGATGGCGCGGCGGAACGCCGTCTTCCTCGCGCGCTCGTCCACCTCGGGCGACACCCATCTTCCGGGATAGGGCATGAGCGAGGAGGGGGTCACGCGGTTGAAGCCGATGATCGAGGCGGAGAACTGGAGCTTCGCGCGCTCGTAGATCCAGCGGTAGACGTTCTGCGCGAAGCGCGTGGAGGGTACGTCCGTGCGCGGCGGGCGGTGCTCAACGCGCCAGCGGTTGTCGAACCACACGTCGAGCCCGTAGAAACGCATGTTGATGAGGTAGTCCGTGTCCTCGCCGCGCGTGATGTAGGGGTCGAACGCCACGCGCGTGAAGGCCTCGGCGTGAAGCGCCATGCAGCCGCCGCACACGTGGTTCGAGCGGCTGATTCGCGTCGCCGTCATCGTGTGGCGCATCCACTCGTTGAACTCGGCGGCCTTATTCCAATCCCGGTTGTACCAGGCGTTGTCCTCGGCCGCGTAGCAGGAGCCGTTCTCATTTAGGAAGTAGCCGCTCTTCGCCACGATCGGCTCGCCTTGGCGCGTGAGGTTGCCGAGGCCGTAGACGGCGTCCACGAGAAACGAATCGTCGAGCGCGAGCTCGTCGTCGTCGATGAAGGCCACGACGTCGTGCCCGAGGATGCCCGCCACGCAGAGCCCGAGGTTGCGAATAGCGCCGTAGCCGCGAAGTGCGATGCCCTCGCCGGGGATGGTGGGCGCGATCTCGGAGATCGCCTCGCGCACGCGCACCGCCTCCGCGCTCCCCACCACCATCGGGGCGAGGTCGGGATGCTCGGAGAGGATGGCATCCACACGTCCGCGCGCAGCCGCCTCCACCTCGCGCGGCGCCACGAGGAGCACGAGCGTGCGCGTGACCCCGCGTACCTGCTCCAGGGAATCGAGGCACCGTGCGAGCTCGGGGGCACCGTCTGAGAGGTAGGTGGCGTGGTCGTAGGCGCCGGTGGCGTGCGCTTCGTCGGTCCAGAACGTCGGAATGACGATGACTGGATTCACTCGCTCGCCTCCCCTCGCGCCTCGCTCGTGTGGCTCATACCCATCCTAGCCCAGCGCTTGCGCCGAGGAGACCTCGCCGCGGCACCCGTAATTAGGGCGGCTCAGCCGAAGCTACTCCCAGCCGTGGGCGCCGGCTCGCAGGCGGATGGTCCTCAACGCCACGAAGAGGAAGCCCACGAAGGCGACGACGCACGAAGCGCCGAGGAGCACGCCCTGCGCTCCCACCACTTCCGCCAGGAACGGGGCGATGAGCAGCGGGAACACGCCCGCGAACATATGGCCGAAGCGCACGAAGCCCATCACGCGACCGAGCTTGTCGAGCGGAGTATCGCGCTGCACGAGCGTCATCTGCACGGGCTCGAGGAAGCCCCAGCCAAAGCCGTTGATCGCCTGGCCGACGATGGCCACGAGGAGGTTTCCCGTACACACGTAGATGATCGAGCCCACGCCCACCACTGAGAGCGAGGCAAGCAGGGTACCGAGGTTTACGGAATGGGAAGGCAGGCGCGTGACGATCCATGAGCCGATGGTGGAGGTGATGCCCACCTCTGCCGAGAGCCACCCAAGCCACTCGATGTCCACCCGCAACACGTCTCGGTAGAAGATCGATTCGAGCGAATCGAAGGCGCCGAACGCGAAGAATCCGAAGAATCCCGCGAGGAAGATGATCCGAAGCGCTTGGTCGTGGAACGTGGTGCGAAAGCCCTCCACCATGCCGCTCACCACGCCCACCTGCTCCACTTCCTCCGCTGGCGGTCGCACGAGCTCGCGGCAGGGCAGGGTCACGCCGAAGGCCAGCACCATGAGCACCGTCATGAAGAGGAAGACCGAGTTCGTGGGCAACACGGCAACGAGCACTCCGCCCACGATGGGGCCGAGCGTGAAGGCGATGTTGCCGAAGAGCACGAGATAGCCGTTCAAGCGTTGGCGAGCTTGGTCGTCAGGCTGGATGTAGCTGGGATACGCGTGCGTGCACGTGTTGATGAAGCCTCCCATGAGCCCGAGGAAGACCGCCGCGAAGAAGAGGAGTCCCACTGTGAGGGGGAGGATGCCCACCATGAGCGAGGCCACCACGCTCGCGCCGATCGTCACGAGCGTCACGCGACGCGGCCCCATACGATCGATCGCGGGACCGGCGAGCACGTTGCCGAGGCTCATGCAGAGGTTCTTCACGAGCGTGATGCCCGCCACGAGGAACGCGCCGCCGGCAAGATCGTAGGTGGCGGCGCCGATGAGCCCGAGGAAGTAGACGGCGTTGTTCGCGCACCACTGGAGCGACTCGATCGAGATGAGCTCCCACTCCCTGGCGCTCATGCCCAAAGTCAGTTTTTCCAGCTTGCCCATGGAAACGTACCTCTACGCCTTTCCCACACGTGCGATGCCATTGCCCTTTAACGCCAACGAGTCCCCCGCGCAGCGTGCGCGGCGCCAGCCGCGAGGACCGGCGCCGCGCAAGGAGAGAGGGGTGGAGACCCTACGCGAGGAACCCGAAGAACGCCCCCACCACGCCGAGCACCATCGTCCAGATGATGAGCCAGTTCGGGCTTATCTTCTTGGAGAGCAGCCAGTAGTAGATCCAGAAGGCCGCCATACCCAGTATGCCGGGCATGATGCCGTCGAGAATCTCCTGGAGCGTGGTCATGTTATCGCCGACGCCGATCTCTACGGGGAGCGTGGCCCAGAACATGCTCACGCTCATGGCGCCCACGACCATCACGCCCACGATGGATATGGCCGTCATCACCTTCTCCATGAGGCCGTTCTTCGTAGCCTGCTCGAGGAAGCCGACACCAAGCTCATAGCCCTTGTGGGCGCCCCAGATGCGCACCCAGAAACCGGGGATGTTGTAGATGAGCAGGAAGGCGATGGGTCCGAAGGCGTTGCCGGCCTGGCAGAGCGCGATGCCCACGGCCGCCGCAATCACGCGAAGGGTGGCGAGGAAGATCGAGTCGCCGATGCCGGAGAGCGGGCCCATGAGGGCGGCCTTCACGTCATTCACGGAGCCGGCGTCGATCTCGCCCTTGGCGATGCGCTCCTCCATGGAGAGCGCCACGCCGCCCACGAAGGGCGCGAATTGCACGGTGATGTTGAAGAAGGCCAGATGGCGTTCCACGGCCTCGTTGTACTTCTGCTCGTCATCGGGATAGATCTTCTTCAGCAGCTTCGCGACCATGAGCGCGAAGGCGATGTTCATCTGCTTGTAGTACGTCCAAGAGAACTCCATGCCAAGGGATCCCAAGTTGAGGGACATCTTGGTGAGATCTCTCTTGCTGATCAGAGGCTCGTTGGGCGCGCCCTCAGCCATGGCGATGGCACCGCCATCGTCCCTCATCTGGGTGATCTGGGTATCAGAAGTCATCGTCGTCATCTCCTTCCAGTGCAACGCTCTCTTGCGCGAAACCGCCGTCAAGCAGGGAGAACTTCTCGATGCCGATGAAGATGGCGATGATCGCCACGCCGAGCACCGGCACGCCCATGTAGGAGGCGATCACGAAGCCGAGGAAGTAGAACGGCACGAGCTTCGGAGTGATCACGAGGCGGCCGAGCATGGCGAAACCCATGGCGGGCAGGATGTTCGCGGCCACGCCGAAGCCGTTGAGCACGAAATCGGGGATCCAGTCGAGGATGCCCTGCACGGCCTCGACGCCGAGCATGTAGGCACCCATGCAGAGGATGAACGCCTTGAGGCAACCGCCCACGATGCCGATGCCCCAGTGCACCGCGTAGATGCCGCTCATGGTGCCCTTAAGCGCGTAGGTGTCGCATAGATCCACGAAGAACGGAAAGATCGGGTTCATGATGTTCGAGAGGGCGAGGGAGAGCACCGCGATGGGCATGGCCAGCGCGATGGCCGCCTCGGTGCCCTGACCGAGCGAGATGGCGAAGGCACAGGCGAGGACGCTGCCAACGGTCTCGTCGGGCGGCACGTAGGCTCCGATGGAGATGGAGCCCATGAAGAGCAGCTCGAGACTGGCTCCGATGGCCAGACCCGTGGGCACGTCGCCGAGGACGAGGCCCACGAGCGGGCAGAGGACGATGGGCCGGAACATATAGAGGGTGCCAAGCTGGTAGTCGAATTTTCCCAGCGCACCGATGAGTCCTATGAGTATGGCTTGCATAACCATGAGGAGCACCTCTCGTCGGGGTATCGGTTACAGCAGGTCCTTGGCCAAGACCTTCGGGTCGTCAGCCAGAGGTCGGATTTCCACTTCGATGCCACGGGCGATGAGTTCCTTGAGCATTTCCTCCTCATCGGGTTCGAGGAAGATCTGACGGGAGATCTCGCGCGTGCTCGGGTTGGCTTTGGTGTTTCCGAGGTTGATGCTGGTGATGGCGGGGCAGTGGTCCGCCAGCTCCTTGGCCTCGGCGATAGTTTGGACGCAGATGAGCATGCGGTACTTGTCGGTCACGCCGGAGTTGATGGCCTCGATGGCGTCAGCCATGTTCTTGATCACGAGCTTGCAGCCCGCAGGTTTGCCGAGCTTCAGGGTTGTCTTCCACACGGGATCGGTGGCCACGTGGTCGCCGACGCAGAAGATGCAGTTGGCGCTCAGGCCCTGGACCCATGAGACCGCCACTTGGCCATGGAGCAGTCGGTGATCGACTCTGCACAGAAGGATCATTGGGATGTCTCGCCTTTCATTCGAAGCGATGCGGATGCGCGCTCGGGGCCTCCGCAGTTAGAAGTCGTCGTCGTTTTCTGCTTGCTCGGCGAGGAAGTCGTTCACGAAGGTTGGCTGGACCTCGGTTTGGGCGAGCACCTCGCGGATGAGCTCCTCGGGATCGCGTCCCTCGCCGGAGATGACCAGCGAAATGACCGTGGGGAGGTTCATGTTGGTCACCACGTAGGTGCGCGGACGACGGGCGAGCGCCTTCACGAACTCGTTGTTCACGGAGCCGCCGAGGATGTCGGTGCACACGATCACGTTCCGATCGTCGGGGATGCGATCGAGGGCCCCTTGCACCTCGCCTTCGACATCCAGGTGGCCGTCGACGAAGAGGGTGAGGACGTGGACGTCCTCGCGCTCGCCGGCGAGGAACGAGAGCGCCTCCACGAGGCCCTGGGAGAGATGGGCGTGCGATGCGATGATGTACTCGGTCAAGGCAGCTCCTCCGCCTAGTAGTCGAACTGGTGGTAGTAGCGGCGGTAGTTGAGGTTGTGCTTGGTCACGATCTCGTAGTAGCGAGCGAGGCGATCCGTGACGAGGGAGCTCAGAATCCAAGGGCTCACGATGGTGCGGAACTTCTCGTCGATGGAGGGCGTGGCGTACTCGTTCACGTCGATGACCACGATGTCGGCGTCGCCCGTGCGGCCGCTCTTGAGGAAGGCATCCACGCGATCGTCGAGCTTGCGGTACTCGTCGACGCCCTTGAAGAGCACCACCGGCACGCCCGGCTCCACCAGCTCCAAGGTGCCGTGGAAGAAATCGGCCGAGGTGATGTAGCGGGTGCGCTTCCATTGCATCTCCTCGAGGATGCACATGGAGAAGAGGATGGTCTCGCCCCAGAGGGCGCCGGAGCCGATGAACATCGTGTAGGGGGCGAGCGCATAGGCCTTCGCGATCGCCTCGGCCTTGGGCTCGAAGGCCTTGCGGATGTTCAGGAGATCGGCCCAGATGCCGTCGCACTGGTCCACGAACTGCCGGTAGTCGGGGAAGCAGCCACGGCGCTCGAGCAACTTCAGGCCAAAGCGATCCGCGAGATAGTAGCCCTTCTCGCATCCTCCGGAGCCATGGTCGGACGCCATGGCCACGCAGTGGTCGACGCCCACGGCCTGCCCGATGGGGCCCTCGGGCTTGGTCATGGCGAACACCCGCACGCCCATGGCCTTGAGCTTCTTCACGGCCTCCAAGATCTCGGGCGTGGTGCCCGATTCCGAGGCCGTGAGCACCACGGACTTCTCGGTCATGCGCTTGTGGCCCGCCACGAGCCACTCGGCGGCATGGATGAGGTAGACCTCGAAGTCCTTGTCGCTGTACTTGGACATGAGGTACTCGAGCTGCATGAGCTCGTCCCACGTGCCGCCGACCCCCATGAGGAAGACGGCATCGTAGCCCTCGTCGGCCACGGTGTCTGCCATGGCCTCGAGCGCATCGCCCACGGCCCTCAGGGCCTTGCCGTCCTCCAGGTAGCCGTCTTGGTCGAAATGCATGATCTCGACCATCTCCGTTTCCTTCATCGCCCCACTTCCTTTCTCCTCGCGCATCCGGCCAGGACGAGCCCGATGCGCTCCACAGGCGGTATCGCTCAGCCCTCTCGCTCCCATGCGAGCCGGGCTTGGGCTTTCAGGGATTCCTGCCGCTCGTCGTAACCGGCGGCCTTGGCGGCGAACGTCTCGCCCGGGCCGGCGAGGAAGGGGTGCACGTCCCAGGCGTGCAGCTCTTCGGCCAACAGGGCGCAGTAGGTTTGGAAGAAGGGCAACTGGACGAGAGCCGCCGTGGCCGCAGACGCCACGGGGGGCATGGGCACGGCGAAGGGGAGGCCAAGGGGTTCGCAGGTGATGAGCCAGGTGTCCGCCGTGACGCGCGCCATCTCCTCGGCGAGGAGCCGATGGAGCGCGCCCTGGGTGCCGTCGTCGATGACGAAGACCCTGTATCCCGGCGCGACCTGCATCGATGGACCATGGGCGAATTCCTCGCCCTCGAAGGCCATCGCCGGCATCTTGAGCGTTTCCATGAGCTTGAGGGCGGCCTCGCCCGCCACGCCGAAGCCCGGTCCGTCGCCGATCACGATGGTCGGCGCAACGCGAGCGAGCGAGAGACGGTTGCGCTCCACGAATGCCCGCGAGACGTCCAGCGCCTCGCCGTGGGAGCGAATGGCGTCTTCGACCTCGGCCAGACCCCGCACGAGCCCTGCATCGTCCAGCAGGCCCAACGCCCGAGCCGCGTGGAGCGAGAAGAGCATGAGGAACTCCACGAGGGTGAGCACGCCCATGGTCACGAAGTCGATGGACTCGAGCCCTACGCCGTAATCGACGACCACGGGGGCATGGGATGCCAGGGGAGCATCGACGCAGCCCGTGAGCGCCACGGCCTGGGCTCCTCGACGGGCCAGGGCGCAGAGCGCCCCGATGGCGTTCGTGGAATAGCCGCTCTGCGAGATCACGACATCGAAGGCGGAGGAGGGAACGTCCGCATCCCACGCCGCGAATCGGCCGGGAGAGACCACCTCCACCGCCACGTGGAGCGAACCCTGCATGAAATCGCGAGCGCAGAGCGCCGCATGGCGAGAAGACCCCGAGGCGATGAGGCGAAGGGGGCGTGGACCCGCGGGGCACTGCTCAGCGTAGGCGGCCACCAGAGGCGCCACGAGCTCGCGGGCACGGCCGAGATTCTCCTCCATGCGTCGGTTGGCCAAGCGCACGTAGTCGTACATGACCGGCGAATGCTGTCCCATCCGACGCCTCCTCAAATACAATTTCTTACTTTTCTAGACCATTACTGAGACATGCTACAACTATTCCATACCATTGCAAGAGGAGAATCGATCTAATCCATGCGGCGATGCCAAGGGCCTTGGCACGGACGCCGCCATGGGCACACGTCGCTCCTATGGATAGCTGGAAGGCGCGATGGGCGCCGAGACTCAGTAGATGTAGGAGTAGGTGCTGCGATCTCCGAGGGTCAAAGCCGCCACGCACTCCACCGGCTGGCCCTGGGCGTCAACGCTCAGGCAGTCGAGGGTCATCACGGGATGGCCCGCCTCCACCTGCAGGAGGTTGGCATCGCGCTGCCCGAGACGGGTGACGCCGAGCACCTCCTGTGCGCCCACTACCTCATGGCCGTACATGGCATAGGTCTCGTAGAGGCTGAAGGCGGCCACATCCCTCTTCTCGATCCCCGGGAAGAGCGACAGGGGAATCACCGTGCGCTCGATGCTCACCGGTATGCCGTCCGCGCAGTTCAAGCGGCGCACGCAGAAGAGCGGCTCCGAAGATCCGATGCCGAAGATGCGGCCATAGAGAGGCCCGGCCGCTCGGCAAGACTTGGAGAGGATGCGCACGGAAGGTTCCGCATTGGCGTTGCGCACCATCTCGCGGAAGCCGACGTTCGCGTGCACCCGGTTCTCCAGGGCGTTCACATAGGAGCCCTTGCCCTTGATCCTGCGCAGCTTCCCGGAGCTTATGAGAGCGTCCATGGCGTTGCGCACCGTCATGCGCGTGGTGGAGAACTCGGCGGCCAGCTCATGCTCGGATGGCAAGGCGGTGCCCACTTTGTAGTAGCCCCGCTCGATGCGGTGCTCGATGGCCTCGCGCACCTCCAAGTACTTGAGCTGGCGGCTCTCCCCCTCCTCGCGACCCATCAGTCGATCCATTCCCGGCCGACCACGGCCCTCAGATCCTCGGGCACGCTATCGCTGGCGAAGCGATAGCGGTCCGGACGGATGAGCTGACGGTTGTACTCGATGGGCGCGCGTTCCGCATCGCGTTCCACCGAGGAGCAGAAGAAGACGGGATCGCCGGGCTCGAGGCCCAGCAAGACCGCTTCCCCGGCATCAACCGTAGTGATGGAGATGCGCTCCTCGCCATGGCGCACGCGCACGTCGAAACGGATCGCCAAAACCTCGTACAGGCTCTCGGCGCAGTAATCGTGGCTCTCGATGCCGGGGCAGAGCCGGCGGTTCACCCAGGTGTCGTCCAGGGTGCAGGGCATGCCGTCCACGAGTCTCACGCGCCTCAAGTGGAAGGCGAGCTCTCCCAGGGGGATCTCCAGGCGCAGGGCCACATCCTCGGGAGCCGTGAGGACCTCGGCCTCGAGCAGCCGCGAGCCAGGCAGATAGCCCATCGCCTGCGCGTTCACGCTGAAGCTTCCCGAATCCTCGAACACCTGCATGATCGGCGGCTTGGCCAAGAAGGTCCCCGCTCCTTGACGCGCCACGAGTTCGTGGCTGGCCACCAAGTGGGCGATGGCGCCCCTCAGGGCCATGCGGGAGACGCCGATCATCTCGGCGAGGTCTCGCTCCGATGGCAGGGCGTCACCGGGTTCGAGCCGATGCTCCATGATGTAGAAGCGAATGCCCTCGATTGCCCTGTCTTTGGGGGCCGCCGGCACGACTTCCAAGGATGATTCGCACATCACGCTCCCCCATCGACTCGTATCACCGCCCCATAGAATCTAATTGAAGTTTGAGCTCTTTCGCAAAGCCCTGGGAGCGCTTGTAGCCGAGCGAGCTGCGTTTCTGGCTCTCGGTGGCTATCGGGAGCTCCAGATGGGCCACCTCGCCGCCCGCGACGCGGACCCACACGACCACCGATATCCCCAAGCACACTCCGCGCTTGGCCGCGTTGGCGCTGGACACCGCGTTGGGGTTCTTGAGGATCTCGAAGGCGAGTCTGCGGTTGGAGACGTTGGCGAGGTCCTCATCCGGTTGCCGCTCGACGATCTCGGCCCCCATGAGGTCGTCGTAGCTGAAGATCGCCGGCTCTTGGCCGGGAAAGCGCACGGCCCAACGGCGCGTCTTCTCGTCCTGGTAGACCGATGGGATGATGGAGAGCGGCGGGGCCCGGTAGAGGATCTTCGTGATGGTAAAGCCGCTGCCCTCGAAGGCCGCTTGAGGCGCCTTGCGTTTGAACAAGCCCACGTTCGATTCCATCTCCCTCGATGTCGGCTCTGGCTTGCGGTATCGCTATCATACTAGTCATGTTTTTCTTTTTTAAGACCATTCACAGACGCATGGAGGTTGCATGGCGGCGCTCAAAGCGGTGATCTTCGACATGGATGGCGTACTCGTGGACAGCGAGGCATCCTACCAGGATTCCGTTCGCCGTTTCTTCGCCGAGCGCGGCGTACGCATCCCCGAGGAAGAGTTGCGGAGCATCGTGGGGTCTTCCTACTCGTTCTACTCCGCACGCATCGCCGGTTGGTGGGCGCAGGTCGAAGACCCCGATCCCGATGAGGTGGCCATGGGAGTGGATGCCGCCATCGGGCCGTACTTCGTCTCTGCGCCGGAGGAGATCGCGGCGCTCGCCAAGCCCGGCTTGTGCAATGTCCTTCTCGGCCTCAAGGCTCGCGGGCTCAAGCTCGCCGTGGCCTCCGCCTCTCCAGCGCGAGACATCGAGGCGGTGCTCACGGCGTGCGATATCGCAGGGGTCTTCGATTCCGTGCTGAGCGGCGAGGACGTGGCGCGGAGCAAGCCCGACCCCGCCATCTACCTCGCCACGCTTGACGCGCTCGGGCTCCCCGCCGAAGCCTGCATCGCCGTGGAGGACTCCGACACCGGCATCGCCGCAGCCCGCGCGGCGGGCATCCCCGTGGCCGCCCTTCGCGAAACCCGGTTCGGATTCTCCCAAGCGGGCGCCCGATGGATCGTCGACGCCCTCCCGGAGCTGCTCCCCTTGGCGGACTCGCTCTCATCGCCAAACGAAAAGCGGGGCAGCCGATCGGATCGACTGCCCCACTTTCTTTCGGGAACGATGCGCTAGCGTGCTAGCGTGCGCGCCCTACTGCTGGAACGGCAGCTTGGAGCCACTCTGCATGGCGAGCGCGTCGTCGGAGACGAGCGGGAGGCCGGCCTCCTCGAGCTTCTGTTGGTAGACCTTCGAGCCCTCCACGCGCGCCTGGATGTAGGCGTAGTGGCGGTCGACGTTGGTCTGGAACTCCTTGATGAGGTGCTCGTTGCCGGGCTTGAAGAGGTGGCGGAAGCGGCCCTGCGGCTGCAGGAAGTCCTCGATGGGGAGCTTCCGGCGGTTCTCGGTGAGCTTCCACACGTCGTTTTCCACCTCGTAGAGCGGCCAGTAGTTCGTGGCGACGCCGAGCTTGGCGATCTCCACGGCCTGGTCGAAGGGCACGCGCCAGCCGCGCGGGCAGGGGGCGAGCACGTTCAGGAACGTGGGGCCGTCGATGTCCATGGCCTTGGTGGCCTTGGTCACGAGGTCGTTCCAGTTCGAGATGGAGGCCTGCGCCGCGTAGGGGATGTGGTGCGCGGCGACGATGGACGTGAGGTCCTTCTCGAAGTGGCGCTTGCCGGGCACGGCGTTGCCCACCTCGGAGGTGGTGGTCCAAGCGGAATACGGGGTGGCGCCGGAGCGCTGGATGCCCGTGTTCATGTACGCGCCGTTGTCGTAGCACACGTAGAGGAAGTCGTGGCCGCGCTCGAGGGCGCCGGAGAGGGCCTGGAGGCCGATGTCATACGTGCCGCCGTCGCCGCCGAAGGCCACGAACTTGATCTTCTTGTCCGCGGGGATCTTGCCCGCGCGCTTGAGGCCGCGGAACGCCGCCTCGACGCCGCTCATCGTGGCCGCGGCGCTCTCGAACGTGCTGTGGATGAAGCCGCCCTCCCAGCTGGTGAAGGGGAAGGTGGTCGTGGAGACCTCGAGGCAGCCCGTGGCGGCGCCGCACACGACGGGCGTCTTGCCCGCGCCCATGAGCACCTGGCGGACGGCGATGGTGGCGCCGCAGCCACCGCACATGGAGTGGCCCGGGGAAAGCCTCTGAGGGAGCTCGGAGAGTTGCTTGATGTTAGCCATGTTCCTTCGCTCCTATCGATTGCCCTTGTAGGTGACGGCAGGCACGGTGCCGGCAGCCTTGTCGGCCTCGAGCGTCTTGAGATCGCTGAAGATGTCGTTGATGAGCTCGAGGGTGACGTCGGCGCCACCGAGGCCGTACATGTAGTCGCGCACCGGCGCGGTGTTGCCGGCGGCGTGCAGGCAGGCGCTGACCTCCTGCCAGAGCGGGCCGCCCTCGCCACCCACGGTCTCGGCGCGATCCATCACGGCGATGGCCTTGGCGTTCTTCAGCGCCGCGGCAAGCTCCTCGGCCGGGAACGGGCGGAAGACGCGAAGCGACACGACGCCGACCTTCTCGCCAACCTCGCGGAGCGTCTTGGCGACGGCGCGGCAGTTGCCGGTGGAGGAGCCCATGACCACGATCACGCGCTCGGCGTCCTCGGTGCCGAAGGTCTTCACGACGTCGAACGGACGGCCGGAGATGGCCTCCCACTCCTCGCCGACGGCCTTGATGACGGGCATGGCCTTCTCCATGGCCTTGCGCTGGGCGAGCTTGGTCTCCATGTAGAAGTTGCCGAGGTTGGCGAACATGCCGTAGGAGTTCGGGTTGTCGGTGTCGAGCAGGCTGTGCTCGGGCTTGTACTCGCCCACGAACGCGGCGACGGTCTCGTCGTCCATGAGCTCGCAGCGCTCGAGGGCGTGCGAGGTGATGAAGCCGTCGAGGGTGGTGGCCACGGGGAGCATCACGTCGGGGTGCTCGGCCACGCGGAAGGCCATGAGCGTGTCGTCGTAGGCCTCCTGGGCGTTCTCGGCGAAGTACATGATCCATCCGCTGTCGCGGGCGCCGAGGATGTCGGAGTGGTCGCCGTGGATGTTGATGGGCGCGGAGAGCGCGCGGTTGGCGTTCGCCATCACGATGGGAAGGCGCATGCCGGCCGCCACGTAGAGCTGCTCCCACATGTAGGCGAGGCCCTGGGAGGCGGTGGCCGTCACGGTGCGGGCGCCGGCCGCGGAGGCGCCGATCGCGGCGGCCATGGCGGAGTGCTCGGACTCGACGGGCACGAACTCGGTGTGCACGCGGCCCTCGGCGACGAACTTGTCGAACTCCTCGACGATGATCGTCTGCGGGGTGATGGGGTACACGGGGAGGACGTCGGGGTTGGCCTGGCGGAAGGCCTCGGCGACCATCTGGTCGCCGGAACCGGCAAGGACGGTGACCTCAGCCATTACTGGACCTCCTTCTCGTCAAGCTCGCGGGCGTCGTTCTCGCTGATCATCGAGAGGGCGCCGAAGGGGCAGGCCACCACGCACACGCCGCAGCCCTTGCAGTGCTCGTAGTCGATTCCGCACATCTTCTGCTCAGCGACCTTGATGGACGAATCGGGGCAGTGCATCCAGCAGATGAGGCACTGCTTGCACTTCTCGGTGTCCCAGATGGGGCGCTGGACGCGCCAGTCGCCGGTCTTGTGGCCCGTGGCGGTGCCACCGTCGAGCGTCATGGCGCCCAAGGGGATCTGATCCCACGTCCACTTCTCGTTGCCAGAGTAATCCCAGCTCATGCGCGCACCTCCTCGTAGGCACGGTCCACCGAGGCGAGGTTGCCGGCGATGACCTTCTCGGAGAACTTGCCGGTGAAGCTCTTCTCGACGTACTTCTTGAGCGACTCCACGTTGATGACGCCCGTCACCTTGGCGAGCGCGCCGGCGATGGGGGTGTTCGGGATGTCGCGGCCGATGGTGTTGATCGCGATGTCGGAGGCGTCGACCGTGGCGATCTTCACCGTGGCGGGGGCGCCGGTGATGGCGCGCACCTCCTCGGCGTCCATGCGGGTGTTCACGATGAGGTGGCCGTTTTCCTTGATGCCCTCGCACACGTTCACGACCTCGAGCAACGTGTCATCGAGCACGACGACGATGTCGGGGTGCAGGATGTTGTTGTGGATCTCGATCGGGTCGGGCGAGATGCGCGTGTAGGCCTTGAGCGGGGCACCTTGGCGCTCTGCGCCGTACTCGGGCATGGCCTGCATGTACTGCCCGTCGTCCATCGCCGTCTCAGCCACGAGCCGAGACGCCGTGACGGCACCCTGGCCCGCGCGGGCGTGCCAGCGAATTTCCGTCAGCTGAGCCATTGACTCTCCTCTCCTGATGCCCAGCTTCCCGGCCAAGGGAAACCGGGCCATTCGGTGGAACCTTATCCATCGAGCCTATTGTACGAGCCGAGAGACGCGAGAAGCTCGAGCTTTTGCTCCTCCACGGCGCGTTCCAAACCCTTCTCGCTCAGGGCCTTCGATGCGAGCCCTGGCGCTCGAGGAGCTTCGCGTAGGCGTCCTCGAAGCGCGTGGAGAGCGGCCCGCGCGCATTCGACGCGACGACGATCCCGTGCTCGTCCGAGACGAGGAACGCCTCGTCGAAGGGCACCTGCGAGGCATGCGCGACGATCTCCTCCGCGAGGCGGTTCTCGCGCGAGACCACGATGCCGAGCGTGGCGGCGAGGTCGCCCACGAGCGTGGAGGATCCCGAGGCCACGACGCCCTCGTCAAGCCCGGCCACGAGTGCGCCGTCGCGCACGACCCAGAGCGCCTCCGGCGCCACGCCCATGGCGCGCGCCTCCGCCATGGCTCCCGCCGCGCGGCGCGCGAGCGCGGAGAGCGCCCGCCCGCGAAGCGGCTCATAGGGCCCCACGGTGAGCGCGGCCTTGCCGGCCTCGTCCACCACGAGCATGAGGACGCCGTCGGGCTCCCTCGCCGAGGCGGCCTCGAGGCCCCACTCCACCTGCTGCTTCACCCACGCGGCGAGCTCCGTCGCCACGCGCGCGCCCCGCACGCGCCTCGCGCGCAGCGCGCGGATGTGGCGGTTCACGAGCGGGAGCTTCGAGCGCGAGATGCGCCAGCGGCACACGAGCGCGGGGTTGCCGAGCGTGAAGCCCTCCTGGTCCACGAGGAGCGAGCCGGACGCATCGGGCGCGGGGGAAGCGCCCGCAAACGCGGCGCCCACGCCCAAGAGCTCCTCGCGCTCGCGCTTCTTCGAGGAAGAGGCCATCGTCTCGAGGCGCTAGTGGCGGAAATGGCGCACGCCGGTGAAGACCATGGCGATGCCGTGCTCGTCGCAGGCGGCCACGCTCTCGTCATCGCGCACCGAGCCACCGGGCTGGATGATGCAGGTGACGCCGTGCTCGGCGAGCACGTCCACGTTGTCCGAGAAGGGGAAGAACGCGTCCGACGCGGCCACGTAGCCGCCCTTCTCGAGCCCGAGGCGCTCGCAGGCCTCGTCCGCGCGCTCGCACGCGAGGAGGGCCGAATCCACGCGGTTCGGCTGGCCGGGGCCCATGCCGATGCCCGCGTGGTCCTTGGAGACGAGGATCGCGTTCGACTTCACGCCCTTGCAGACCTTCCACGCGAAGATCATCTCGTCGAGCTCGTCGGGGGTGGGCTTGCGCTTCGTGGGCACGGTGAAGGTCTCGGGGTCCTCGTCCACGGAATCGGCGTTTTGGATGAGGACGCCGCCGTCCACGGTCCGAAGCTCCATCTTCGCCGGCGTGCCCGTGCCGCCGGTGGCGAGCACGCGCAGGTTCTGGCGCTTGGCGAGGCGCCCCAAGGCCTCCTCGCTGAAGCTCGGGGCGATGATGACCTCCACGAACTGCTTGTTCACGTCCGCGAAGTGCTCGACGAGCGCGAGCGGCACCTCGCCGTTCACGGCGATGATCCCGCCGAAGGCGCTCTTCGGATCGCACGCGAAGGCGCGGTCGTAGGCCTCGGTGACGTCGCCCGCCACGGCCGAGCCGCAGGGGTTCTGGTGCTTCAAGATGATGCACGCGGGGTCCTCGAACTCGCGCACGAGGTTCCACGCGGCGTCCGCGTCGAGGTAGTTGTTGTAGGAGAGGGGCTTTCCCTGGAGCTGCCTCGCGCCCACGAGCGAGTGCGCGGAGGTGAAGAGGTCGCCCTCGGCGGTCGTAAAGCCGTAGATGCCAGCGGTTTGCTGCGGGTTCTCGCCATAGCGAAGCTCGTCGAGCTTCTTCAGGCTGAGTGTGAGGGCGTCCGGCGCGGGCGCGGATTCCGCCGCGGCTTGCCCGTCCAGCCACGCGCTGATGGCCGTGTCGTAGGCGGCCGTGGTGGCGAAGACCTTGCGCTGGAGCTCGAGGCGGAGCTCTTCGGTGGTGGCGCCGTCGTGCGCGCGCATGCAGGCGAGCACGCGCTCGTAGTCGGCCGGATCGCACACGACCGTCACGCTCTCGGCGTTCTTCGCGGCCGAGCGCAGCATGGAGGGGCCGCCGATGTCGATGTGCTCGATGGCGTCCGCGAAGGTGACGGAGGGATCCGCCACGGTCTTCTCGAACTCATAGAGGTTCACGCACACGAGGTCGATCATCTCGATGCCGTTGGCCTTCGCCTCGGCCATGTGGCCGGCGTCGTCGCGGCGCGCGAGGAGGCCGCCGTGCACCTTCGGGTGGAGCGTCTTCACGCGTCCGCCCATCATCTCGGGAAAGCCCGTGTAGTCGTCGATGGCGACCACGTTCACGCCGGCGTCTTCCAGCGCCTTGGCGGTGCCGCCCGTGGAGATCACCTCCACGCCGAACTCGTCCTGCAGCGTCTTCGCGAACTCTTGGACGCCGCTCTTGTTCGTGACGGAAACGAGCGCCCGGCGGATGACGGGATTGGCCATGGAGGCTCCTTTGAGCGAGGGCTTGCGATGTGCCCCCACTCTAGCGCGCGAACCCCACGACAATTCGCCCGCTCGCCACTCTCCACCGAACCCCCGCGCCACGGGCCCGTCCCTCGGGCGCGATCCGCGTGGCCGCCGCCCGCGTGCTCGCCACGCCCACGGCCTTACGCCATATGACGCCGCTTAGCCCCCTCGGCGATAGGGCCAAGCGGCGTCACGTGGCGAAGCCCAACGGGGCGAAGCCGCCCTGGCGCCCTACACGTGGATGTGCGTGCCGCTCTTGCCGCGCATGATCTCCGGCGCGCGCTCGAGGGCGCCGATGATGGCCACACGCCCGGGCTTCGATTCGGCGAAGCGCACCGCGGCCTCCACCTTCGGCTCCATGGAGCCCTTGCCGAATTGCCCCTCCGCGAGGTAGCGCTTGGCGTCCGCCACGGAGAGGTCGCTGAGGTCGATCTGGTCGGGCTTGCCGAAGTTGATGGACACGTGGTTCACCTGCGTGAGGAGGAAGAGCACGTCGGCGTCGCACTCCTCGGCGAGGATCTCGCCGCCGAGGTCCTTGTCGAGGACCGCGTCCACCCCGTGGAGAAAGCCGTGCTCGTCCTCCACGACGGGGATGCCGCCGCCTCCGCACGCGAGCACGATGTAGCCGCTATCCAGCAGGTTCATGATGGAGGGCGTCTCGATGATGCGAAGCGGCATGGGGCTCGCCACCGCGCGCCGATAGCCGCGCCCCGAATCCTCCATGAAGATGAGCGAGGGATCGAGCAGGCGCGCCATGTCGGCCTGGTCCTTCGTGTAGAACTCGCCGATCGGCTTCACGGGGTTCTTGAAGGAGGGATCGTCCTTGTCAACCTCGATCTGCGTGATGACGGTGGCCACGTGCCACGGCTTGCCCTCGCGACGGATCTCGTTCTCGAGCCCCTGCTGCAGGTAGTAGCCGATGTAGCCCTGCGTGACGGCGCCGCAGTCCGGAAGCGGCAGGTCGGGGATCTCGGGGTCGGCCATGTGCGCGATGGAGAAGGCCTTCTGCATCCAGCCTACCTGCGGGCCGTTTCCGTGGGTGACGATGATCTCGTTGCCGAGGTCGATGAGGCGAAGGAGCGCCGGCGTCGTCTCGGCGATGCAATGCTGGAGCTCCTCGGGCGTGGAGCCGAGGGCGTTTCCGCCCAGGCACACGACCACGCGATTGGGGCGACCCACGGGTTTTGCCATTGAAGCCTCCTCGTTTGCGCATGCCGCAAAAGCCGAGGCAGCGCCCCGGCACACAAGTTCTACCCAAATGCCGAGCGTGGCTCCCGTATCATCGTCACGTTTCGAGCGAAAGGAAGGAAACCATGGCCCGAAAGACTCCCCATGCGTGGCCCCGCGGCGCGAAGCTCGCGACGCTCTGGATGATCGCGCTCGGCCTCATCTGCGCCCTCGGGCTCGCCGTGGCGGACGTGGCCGTGGCAGAGGAGGGCGATCCCGAGGCGCCCAAGGCGGGCGTGCCCGTCTACCGGCTCCTCAACCCTTGGGACGGCCAGCACCTATTCACCGCCGACCCCGACGAGGTGGCGGACCTCCTCCCCTTGGGATGGAAGGACGAGGGCGTGGCCTTCCGGGCCTATCCCGCGGACGCGAAGCCCGCGGGCGAGAACGTGGTGGAGGTGCATCGGCTCTTCAACCACTGGAACGGCGACCACATCCTATCCGCGAATCAAAAGGAGATCGACGAGCGCAAGGCAGAGGGGTGGACGGACGAGGAGATCGTGTGCTACGCCCTCTCGTCCGGCACCGACTACCCGGTCTATCGCCTCTACAACCAATACATGACCAGGAACAGCGGCTGCGGGAGCCACCTCTGGACGCTCGACAAGGAGGGGGAGTACGACCCGCTGGTCATCAAGGGCTGGACCGGCGAGGACATCCAGTTCTACGCCATCGGCCCCGCCGAGCCGCCCATCCCCACCACCCCGGTGGACATCCACGGCGCCCTCTCCGTGCGCGGCACGAACCTCGTCGATTCCCATGGCGTGAACTTCCAGCTCCGCGGCATGTCCACGCACGGCATCGCGTGGTTCCCGCAATACGTGAACGAAGCGGGATTCCAGACGCTGCGCGACGACTGGGGCGCGAATTGCGTGCGCCTCGCG
Organism: uncultured Atopobiaceae bacterium; assembly: GCA_947625235.1. Classification (GTDB taxonomy): domain Bacteria; phylum Actinomycetota; class Coriobacteriia; order Coriobacteriales; family Atopobiaceae; genus CANRLS01. The sequence continues at coordinate 33,525 of CANQNP010000009.1, forward strand.
ATGTACACCGCCGAATACAACGGCTACTGCACCGGCGGCGACCAGAACTGGCTGAAGGACCTCGTCCGCCAGGGCGTCGACGCGGCGACGGACCTCGGCATGTACGCGATCATCGACTGGCACGTGATGAATGAGGACAAGAGCCCCACCACCTACGAGCAGCAAGCTCGCGTGTTCTTTGACGAGATGAGTCGCCTCTACAAGGACCACGACAACGTGATCTACGAGATCTGCAACGAACCTTATAAGGACATTCCGTGGAGCACGGTCAAGGGCTACGCCGAGCGCATCATCCCCGTGATCCGCGCGAACGACCCCGACGCGATCGTGATCGTGGGCACGCCGAATTGGTCGCAGGATGTCGACCAAGCCGCAGCTAATCCCGTCAGCGGTGCGAGCGGCCAGAACACCCTCTATGCTTTCCACTTCTACGCAAACACGCATAAAGATGACTTTCGGACCAAGGTAACGCGAGCGCTCGATTCCGGCCTCCCGATTTTCATCAGCGAGTTCGGCACGTGCGACGCAAGTGGTAACGGTGGTTACAACCCCGAGGAATCGCAGAAGTGGATCGACTTCGCCAATAGTCGAAACATAAGCTGGATGAACTGGAGTCTCTGCAACAAAGGCGAAACGGCTTCCGCCATCCAAAGCTGGTGCAACAAGACGAGCGACTGGCAGACCTGGGAGCTCACCGAGTCCGGCAACTGGGTGCGCAACCAGATGCGCGCCGCCGCCGGCCTCTAGCCAAGCCCCAAGGGCCCCGTGCACGATCCTTCGCGCACGGGGCCCACGCTGTCCTTTTTGTGGGTTCGCGCGCACCCCGCGGGGCCACGTGCGCGCGTTTGCTAAGGTGTGATGCGCCCGGCGGAGCGCCGGGCGTTCTTTCCACGGGATTCGCTCAGAGGGAAGGTGGGCATGCCCGGTCTCTTTTCCAAGATCCTCTCCATCGGTTCCGACAAGGAGCTGAAGGCATTCCAGCAGGTGGCAGAGCGCGTGAACGCGCTCGGACCGAAGTATCGCGACATGGACGACGAGGCCATCGCCGCCGAGACGCTTCGCTTCAAGGAAGAGCTCGCGAACGGTAAGACGCTCGACGACATCATGCCCGAGGCCTTCGCCGCGGTGCGCGAGATGAGCGATCGCGTGCTCGGCATGCGCCATTTCGACGTGCAGGTCGTCGGCGCGGTCGCGCTCCACGAGGGCATGATCGCCGAGATGAAGACCGGCGAGGGCAAGACGCTCGTCGCCACGCTCGCCGTGTATCTGAACGCCCTCGCGGGCAAGGGCGTGCACGTGGTCACCGTGAACGACTACCTCGCCAAACGCGACTCCGAGTGGATGGGGCGCCTCTACAAGGCCATGGGCCTCTCCGTGGGGCTCCTCCAAAACGGCATGCCGCTCCAGGCGAAGCGCCCGGCCTACGAGGCCGACGTCACCTACGGCACGAACTCCGAGTTCGGCTTCGACTACCTGCGCGACAACATGGTCATGCGCCCGGAGCTTCGCGTGCAGCGCGGACACCACTACGCCATCGTCGACGAGGTGGACTCGATCCTCATCGACGAGGCGAGGACCCCCCTCATCATCAGCGGCGCCGGCACGCGCTCCGCGAGCACCTACCGCGACTTCGCGCGGGCGGTCCGCGGGCTCGTGCGCGACGTGGACTTCGAGATGGACGAGGCCAAGAACACCATCAACACCACGGACAAGGGCCTGAAGCGCGTCGAGCGCGCCCTCGGCATCGACAACATCTACGGCGACATGGCGGGCCAGCTGGTGAACCACCTCCAGCAGGCGCTCAAGGCCGAGTACCTCTTCCACCGCGACCAGCAGTACGTGGTCATCGACGGCGAGGTGAAGATCGTCGACGAGTTCACGGGCCGCATCATGGAGGGCAGGCGCTACTCCGAGGGCCTCCACCAGGCCATCGAGGCCAAGGAAGGCGTCTCCGTGCGCGAGGAGAACCAGACCCTCGCCACCATCACGCTGCAGAACTACTTCCGCCTCTACGAGAAGCTCGCCGGCATGACGGGCACCGCCATGACGGAGGACGCCGAGTTCCGCCAGATCTACCACCTGCCGGTGCAGGAGATCCCGCCGAACAAGCCCGTGATCCGCGAGGACCACGACGACCAGATCTACCGCACGGTGGACCACAAGTTCGCCGCCGTGGCCGAGGACGTGGCCCAGCGCCACGCGAAGGGCCAGCCCGTGCTCGTGGGCACCGTGTCCATCGAGAGCTCGGAGCGCCTCTCGCGCACGCTCGCGCGCCGTGGCATCCCGCACGACGTGCTGAACGCCAAGCAGCACGCCCGCGAGGCGCAGATCGTCGCGCAGGCGGGGCGCAAGGGCGCCGTGACCATCGCCACGAACATGGCCGGCCGCGGCACCGACATCCTCCTCGGCGGCAACCCCGAGGAGCTCGCCAAGCAGATCCTCGTGAACCAGGGCATCGACCCCGAGGAGGCGAGCGCGGAGGATAGGGCCGCCGCCATCGACGAGGCGCGCGCCACCTGCGCCATGGAGCGCGAGCACGTGGTGGGCGTCGGCGGGCTTTGCGTGATCGGCACCGAGCGCCACGAGGCGCGCCGCATCGACAACCAGCTCCGCGGCCGCTCCGGGCGCCAGGGCGACCCCGGCGAGACGCAGTTCTACCTCTCGCTCGAAGACGACCTCATGCGCCTCTTCGGCGCGGACAAGATGGACCGCATCGCGAGCATGATGGAGCGCGTGGACCTCCCGCCCGACGTGCCCATCCAAGCGAAGATGGTCTCGAAGGCCGTGGAGAGCGCGCAGCGCAAGGTGGAGGAGATCAACTTCTCCATGCGCAAGAACGTGCTCGACTACGACGACGTGATGAACCAGCAGCGCCAGGTGATCTACGAGGAGCGCAACCGCGTGCTCGACGGCAAGGACCTCGTGGGGCACCTCGACGAGGTCATGGAGCAGACCGTCCACGAAGCCGTGGCCGAGCGTTGCCCCGACCACGCGGACCGCGCCGAGTGGGACCTCGAGGACCTCGCGCTCTGGGTGAGGAACCTCACCGGCGCAGACGACCTGCCGGATCTCTCCGACCTCGCGAGCGCGAGCGAGGTCGAGGAAAAGGTGCTCACGTTCGTGCGTGGCCGCTACGAGGCGAAGGCCGAGCTCCTCGGCCCCGAGATCATGGACAAGCTCGCCCAGCAGGTGATGCTTCGCGTGATCGACAGCCGGTGGATGACGTATCTCCAGGAGATGGACTACCTGAAGGCCGGCATCGGGCTTCGCGGCTTCGGCCAGCGCGATCCCCTCGTCGAGTACAAGACGGAGGCCTTCCACGCCTTCCAGCTGCTCGTCTCGGCGATGTACGAGGACTTCCTGCGGACGATCCTGCGCATCCAGGTGAACGTGCAGGTGAACGAGCCCGTAGCCGAGGCGCCGGGCGCGCTCGCGGGCGCGCGCTACTCCGGCCCCGCCGAGGTGGACGGCGACAGCGGCCAGGCGCGAAGGATCCCCGCGCAGAGCGCCGTCGCCACGCCCGTCCCCGCGCAGGTGGCGCAGGCGGGCGGGCGCCAACCCTCGGCCGCCGCCAAGCCGCGCACCTATCGCAAGAGCGAATCGGGCGACCCCTACGCGAACGTGGGACGCAACGACCCCTGCCCCTGCGGGTCCGGCAAGAAGTTCAAGAACTGCCACGGGCGGAGGAGCTAGTGGCTGACGCTGCCGCAGCTCCCCGCGTGAGCGAGCTCGAGGCGCGCCTCGCCGAGATCGAGGGCTACCTCCACGCCGACGATGCGCGAGCTCGGGTGGCGGAGCTCGAGGCGGCGAGCGCCGAGGCCTCCTTCTGGGAGGACGGCGACGCCGCGCGCCAGACGATGAGCGAGCTCGCGCGCCTGAAAGGCGATCTCGCGAGCCTCGAGGAGAGCGCCTCGACCCTCGCGGACGCGAAGGCCGCGGCCGAGCTCGCCGAGGAGACCGGCGACGAGGACCTCGCCGTCGAGGCCGCCGACCTCGCGCGCGCCGTGGAGCGCTCCCTCGCCGAGCTCGAGCTTTCGAGCTGGTTCACCGACGACCTCGACCACGGCAACGCCATCGTCACCATCAAGCCCGGCCAGGGTGGCCTCGAGGCGCAGGACTGGACCAGCATGCTCCTCGCCATGTACCTGCGCTACGCCGAGCGCCGCGGCTGGAAGGTGGAGGTGAACGACGCGCCCGAGGGCGAGGTCATCGGCCTCGATCGCGCCACGTTCACCGTGCGCGGCAAGAACGCCTACGGGATGCTGCGCGCCGAGCAGGGCGTGCACCGCCTCGTGCGCATCTCCCCCACCGACGCGAACAAGCGACGCCAGACGACCTTCGCGGGCGTCGAGGTGCTCCCCGACCTCCCGCAGGAGGTGGAGGTGGAGATCGACCCGTCGGATCTCCGCGTCGACGTCTACCACGCCTCCGGCCCGGGCGGCCAAGGCGTGAACACCACCGATTCCGCCGTGCGCATCACGCACCTGCCCACGGGCCTCGTGGTCACGTGCCAAAACGAGCGCTCGCAGATCCAGAACAAGGCGAGCGCGATGCGCATCTTGAAGGCGCGGCTCCTGGAGATCGAGCGCGAGAAGCGCGACGCCGAGATCGCCGAGCTCAAGGGCCCCAAGCGCGACATCTCGTTCGGAAACCAGGTGCGCAACTACGTGCTCTTCCCCTATCGCCTCGTGAAGGACACGCGCACCGGCCACGAGACTGGCAACGTCGACCGCGTGCTCGAGGACGGCGACCTCGACGATTTCGTGGTCGCCTACCACCGATGGGCCACCAGCGGACGCACGCAGGGCGCTGGCGGGCTCGACTAGAATGGCGGCAGGCCGTCCAGCCCCCTGCGCAGGCCGCGCGTCGCAAGGAGGATCTTGCAGCTCTCGAGCCTCATAGACCCCGCATTCGTGCAGCTCGGCGTGGTCGCGCTCGACTGGCGCGACGCCGTGCGCGCGTGCTGCGCGCCCATGGTCTTAGCGGGAGCCTTCGAGGGCGCCTACGTGGACGACATCATTTCCGGCGCTGAGGAGCACGGCCCGTATTTCGTGCTCACCCGCGGCGTGGCCATGCCCCACGGGCTCCCCGAGACGGGCGTCAACGCCCCCGCGCTCGGCATCTGCCGGCTCGAGGAGCCCGTCGACTTTGGCAACGACGCCTGCGATCCCGTGCGCTACCTGCTGCCCTTCGGCTCCACGGACGCCGAGGCGCACCTCGACGCCCTCGCCGCGCTCGTCGACCTCATCGGCGATTCGGCGTTCTTCGCGACCATCGATTCCGCGTGCGACCCGCAACCGGTGCTCGCCTACGTGCGAGCCGCCGAGAAGGAAAGGGAGGAAGCGTGACGTACCACGCGCTCGTCTGCTGCAGAGCGGGCATGGGCAGCTCCATGATGCTCAAGATCAAGGCAGACCAGGTGATCAAGGAAAACGACTACCCCATCACGACCCGGCCCGGCAACTTGAAGGCGCTCAAGGCCTTCACCGGCGACCTCGTGATCACGATGAACGACCTCGTGGACGAGGTGCGCGACGAGGGCATCTACGCCGTGGGCGTGGACGACATCTTGGACGTCGGCCAAATCAAGGCGGGGCTCGAGGCGTTCCTCGCCTCCAAGAAGGGCGAAGCGTAAAGCAGGCAGCGCGCACGCGCGAAGAGGGCCGTTTGGCCAGAGAGGACACGTCTATGAAGTTCTTCATCGACACCGCGGACATCAGCGAGATCAAGAAGGCGCTTTCCTGGGGCTGCCTTGCCGGCGTGACCACGAACCCCAGCCTCTACTCCCGCATCGGCGGCAAGCTCGCCGACTTCGAGGACCACATGGCCAAGATCGCCCAGCTCTGCGAGGGGCTTCCGGTGTCGGCGGAGTCCACCGCCACCACCGCCGAGGGCATGATCGAGGAGGGCAAGCACCTCGCCTCGCTCGCGCCGAACATCGTCGTGAAGCTCCCCATCGGCGAGGCCGCCCTCGAGGCCACCCACGCGCTCAAGGCCGAAGGCGTGAACGTGAACATGACGCTCATCTTCTCCGCCCCGCAGGCGCTCCTCGCCGCCGCCGCCGGCGCGCGCTACGTGTCGCCCTTCGTCGGCCGCTTCGACGACATCGGAGACGACGGCATCGCCCAGCTCGGCACCATCGTCACCGCCGTGAAGAACTACTACGCGCCCGAGCAGTGCGAGATCATCACCGCCTCCGTGCGCACCCCCTACCACGTGACCCAGGCCGCGCTCCTCGGCGCCGACATCGCCACCGTGCCGCTCGGAGCGCTCGAGAAGTGCCTCAAGCACCCGCTCACCGAGCAGGGCCTCGCCGCCTTCGAGGCCGACTGGAAGAAGGTCACGGCTTAAGGCCCAGTCCGTCCGTTTCGCCGGGCGCTCCCCGCGGGCGCCCGCGTCGTCTTTCCCTTCTCCTTCGAGAGGAGCGCCATGCCGAAAACCATTACCGAGCGACCCTCGACCAAGGAGCTCATGCTCAGGTCGAACGAGATGCGCCACGACATCATCACGATGCTCGAGGCGGCTGGTTCCGGCCACCCCGGAGGCTCGCTCTCCGCCACCGACATCCTCTGCGCCCTGTGGTTCTCCGGCGTGATGGCCTACGACGCCTCGGACCCGAAGTGGTCGATGCGCGATCGCCTCATCCTCTCGAAGGGCCATGCGGCGCCCGCGCTCTACGCGGCCTTCAAGCAGGTGGGATGGGTGGCCGAGGAGGAGCTGCCCACGCTGCGCCACTTGGGGAGCCGCCTCGCCGGGCATCCCGATTCGCGTCTCATTCCCGGCGTGGAGGTGTGCTCGGGCTCCCTCGGACAGGGCCTCGCCATCTCGATCGGCATCGCCATCGGGCTCACGATCGACCAAGCGCGAAACGGCGGCGGCCTTCCCCACGTGTGGTGCATCACCGGCGACGGCGAGATGCAGGAGGGCTCGAACTGGGAATCGCTCATGTTCGGCGCCCACCGCAAGCTCGACAACGTCACCCTCATCGTCGACCTCAACGACCTCCAGATCGACGGGCACGTGAGCGAGGTGAACTCGCTCGGCGACATCGACGCGAAGCTCGAGGCGTTCGGCTGGACGGTGCGCCACATCGACGGCCACGACCTCGACGCGCTCGTGGACGCGTTCAGTTGGGCGCGCGCCCATACGGGCGGCCCGAGCGCCATCGTGTGCGACACCGTCAAGGGCAAGGGCGTCTCCTTCATGGAGGATGCGGTGAACTGGCACGGCGTCGCGCCCAAGAGGGACGAGGCCGAGCGCGCGCTCGCGGAACTCGACGCCGCGCGCGAAACCATCGAAAGCGAGGACTAAGCCATGGCAGATCGAGCGACCCGCGCGGCCTTCGGCCCCACACTCATCGAGCTCGTGAAAGAGGGCATGGACATCATGGCGGTGGACGCCGACCTCGCCGGTTCCACCACCACCGCCCAGCTCGGCGCCTTCGATGCCTCGCGCCTCGTGGACGTGGGCATCGCCGAGCAGGACATGGTGGGCATCGCGGCGGGCCTCGCGCTCACGGGCCGCGTGGTGTTCACCGGCTCCTTCGCGGCCTTCGGCACCGGCCGCTGCCTCGACCAGATCCGAAACACCGTGTGCGATAC
>CANQNP010000010.1 GCA_947625235.1 uncultured Atopobiaceae bacterium
GAACTCAACAGCGGCTCGAGTGTCGACGCCTGCGACGACGCGCTCTGGAGCCACGGCCTGCCGACGCTGGCGTAAGTTGACGGGCGATGCGGCCCGGTTCATTCGCGCTGCCGCGGAGAACCATCCAGTTCAATGTGCAAATGAGTGAGCAGCTCGTGCAAGGGATTCGCAGACGGTTTTGGGTTGTGAGCCACCAGCTAATGAAATGGGGATTGCCTGCTACTTGGTTGACGTTGTTTCCCTAGGAGAAAGGTGTCCCATGAAGAGATCCGGTGTTTTGGCAAGCGCTCTCTGTGCAGGTTTCCTCGCACTCGCACTCTGCGCGTGCGGACAGAGTGCGCAATCTGTGAGCGACAGCCAAACGTATGCGGACGAGGAAGAGGAGTACGTCGAAGACGTTGAGGAGGAGCCGGTAGAGGAGCCGGAGGAAGAGCCGGAAGAGGAGAACAGTTCGTCGTCCCAGAGTGTCTCCGTCAAAACCTCTACCGATAAATACACGCAGTACGTGAGGAACTACGTGGGACAGAACGCCGCTACGTTTGGCTACTCATCGCTCGGTGGCGATCGCCGAGATCGCTATGGCGGAGGGAACATCCCGCTCGTCTTCGTCACCGAGGACGGCGAGTACTTCGACTTCACGGACGAGGAAGCCCTCAAGGATTACGTGGTCTATGCCCAGAATGAGGCACCCAACACCGAGTTTAAGATGGGCTTCCAGACCGATTCGGATGGCGAGGAATACGATAACCTCACGAGCTGGGTGGGCCTTGACGAGATCGTCCTGAATGTGAAGAAGGTGGGTGCGCCAGACGGGAGCGCCAAGGCGAACACCGCCATCACCCCGGGAGACAAGTACAACCGCTACGTGGGGGACTACGTGGGCCGAAACCTCGCGTCATTTGGCTACACCTCGCTTGCGGGAGACAGGCGCGTCTATGTGGGCGGAGGAAACATCTTGCTCAACATCACCGCGGAAGACGGGAGCTGGGTTGATCCGAATGATGAGGAGGCGCTGCAGGATTACGTGGTCACCGGGCAGAGCGTGAGCCCCAACACGCCGGTAACCGTCACTTTCGACACCGATAGCCAGGGCAAGGAGTACGACTCCCTCGGCCAAACGAGCATCGAATCCATCAACCTCACGGTCCGCAGTGTGGGCTAGGCACGAAAGACGAATAGGGGAGCTTCGGCACACCTTGGTTGGGGTGTACCGAAACTCTCCTCGTGTTCGCATTGTCTATTGGATGGCGAAGAAATGTGGTTATCACACGGGATCCAATTGCGGCTCCAGCTTTGGCGCCTGTGGTGATGCATTGTGGAGCCATGATCAGCGGACGCTGAGATAAGGCCCGGGATCTAAGACCCCGGGCCTTCTACGTTGAACTCTGGTAATTTTCCTAGAGGACGATTTGTTGTGACGCAACTTCTTCAAGACGCTCGTCGACGAAACGCACCGCAATTCCCTCTTCGGGATCAAAACGATACTCGCAAAGGAGATAGACGTCGTGATGATCCTTGTCTCGTCCTATGAATAGTTGAGTTGGCAGCACATAATTCAAGATGTCATTCTCGCGAATGAACTTGGCATCGCTTGGGCTTTCTTGTAAACAATACGTGCGAACATCAGTCTTCGAATTGTTTACCGCGTTCCAAGAATCAAGAATGGAGTGAAGCGCATCCTCTTGGATGGGGAGGACATCCTCGCCCTCGAATGCATCGAAAACAATTTCGAGTTTCAGCTCACGGCCCCAAAGTGGTTTTTCAACAAAGCTCATGATTGTCCTCCAAAGGGATCGTAGCCGTTAGCGCACTGGGTTTCTTTGATGCCACCACAATGTTTGAAGTACTCATGTATGCATGCTGGTACGAGTTGAACAGTGTGTCGATCCTGGCATTCGTGGAAGTCGAGATTGTTATCCTTTTTGTATTGTTCTATATCTCTCCACGTCCAATCATCTTTACCACCGTGCTTTTCGCGATTCCAGACTTCTGCCATCGCCTTATAGCCGGGAATCCTGTTTTTCCATCCCTTTTCTGACATAGTGTCTATTTGGGCGGTGCACACAGACACCTTGCTGAAGTCGGGGTATGCGTCTTTGTAAGGTATGCTGTCAACGCCATATCGCGAAAGCGCATCGGCCACTTCCTTACCCCTGTCGGTCGTCACATCTGGGCGACAAGGCGATTCAACCTCTGGGCCCACCCAAATGCCAGGCGTTTTAATCGCTTGGAGATATCTCTCTACGTAGGGAGTCGCAAAGCGATCCTTCACTTCGCTTGGGTCGAATCCAAGTACCTCTTTCGAGAACTTGGAGGCGAAGTCACCGATCTTGTTCTTGACGTCGTTGAAGCCACTCTTGTGCAGATCCATGCTAGGCAAGTCCTCCTCGCTCTCTCCAATCCTTGAAGACTTCGACATCTTGCAGATCCATGCAGAGGTATTCGGTGATGATGGATTGGATGATCACCCGCTCCACTCGATCGATGAGTTCGGTGGCGAACATTGAACGAAGTTCTTCCTTCGCCGAGTCCGTCATATCTCTCGTTTCGGATTTGTGCGCGTGGGCCCAAACTACTTGCTCGCGTACATTCGGGAAGAGGCCCCGCATCAAAGGACCGGTCTCGAATAGGTTGAGTTTCGGGTGCTTCCGAGATACGTACGAAAGCAACTGCGCCCTCAGCGACGCGTTGAGGTTGAGCTCGCGCATGGCAAGCCCGAGTTCCCTCAGCTCCGTCTCCTCGGCTTTCTGGTTCAATGCGATGAGGTCGGCGATGCGCAATCTCGTCTCATTCATGCGCGCGAGCTGCCCATCATCGAGATCTTGCACCTTTGGCTTTTCGTAGCGATAGGGAACCTCCGGGAGGTCGGCATGATCAATCTTGCAAAGCACCGCCTCGATCCAATTGTTCTGATAGACCGCGGCGACGCCCCGCGGCAGTTTGGCGAGCTCTCGGATCTGGTCATCGTTGAGGCTCGCTGCATAGCCCACGAGCTTCCGGTCTTCGAAATCGGGAAGTCGCATGATGATCTTCGTATTCGTGTTTCGGATGACCGACAGGTCCAAGAGGCCTGGCGCCTGGTCGGCGATGATGAAGCCCTCGCCGTAGGTGCGCATCTCGGCAATGGCGTTTGAGAGCATCTCCACGCTTTTGCCGATGAGGTTGCCGCCGTCAACGGGCTGCTCCGTCGAGGTGCGCTTGAGGAGGTTGTGGGCCTCTTCCAGAACCGTCAGATGGCGCAATGGAAGATTCGAGCCTTCGCTCGTGGCCATGCGATGCTCTTGGAGCTTCAGGACCATGAGACCCATGAGGAGCGACTTCGTCTCGCTCGAGCCGACGCGACTCAAATCCACGATGACGTTGTGGTCGAAGAGCTCCTCTTCGCTGAGCTCGTCCTCGGTGAACACCAGCTTGTTGATGCCATTGCTCAGCGATGCGACGCGCGTGATGAGCGATCCCTTGTAGGCACCCTTGTTCTCTTCATCGTATTCGCTGGATTCGATGATGGTCCGTATGTTGCGCTCAACATCGCGGAAGTTCGGATAGAGGTCTCTTCCGAAGGGATTCGCGGAAGTGGTGAGATTCCAGCCGCAATCCTCGTATGACTTCTGGATCGCATCCTTGAGGACGGCGGGCATGGCCGCATACATGGGCCAGCAAACGTTGAAGATCTCGACGAGGCGATCGAGATGTTCGAGGATGTGGATGCCAGCGGGGAAGCTGAAGGGATTGACGCGGAGTAACGGCGTGAGATCGGGATTCGTGCCATAGACGCTCACATCGGGATCACTCCCGAAGAGATCCTTGTACTCGCCCTTGGCGGGCTCGACGACAAGGAACTTTATGCCCTTGCTTCGTGCCCTCTCGAGTATGAGCGCGGTCGTATTGGTCTTGCCTGCGCCCGTGCTGCCCGTGATGAAGGTGTGGGACGCAAGTGATGGGAGCGAGAGGTCGACCGAGGTCGGCTCCACGTGGTGCATGTGATAGATGTTTCCGAGCGAGATGGTCTCGTATCGCGTCAAGTCGTCGTCGAGGACGGACACGTTTCGAGCGAATTCGGCGCATTCGAACACGGGCAAGCCAGCCACTGATTTCTTCGGGAAGTTCAATGAGTAGGCGAGCTCCTTGCCAGAAAGGCTCGTGGTTGCGGATACGATCTGAGGATAGACGTAATACGAAGAATCCCCCTGAACCACCGATGGATTGAGACCAAACAAGGGATGTCTCAGATCGCGCAAGTAAGAGCAGATGTGCTGGGCGACCTCAGCTTCCTCTCCCACATTCCCTCGCCAGAGATTGATCGCCGATTCCGAGAGGAAAGATTCTTCGCCTTGGGTGAGCGCAAGATAGCTATGGGCCACGTTATTCGCCACATTCGAATCCTCGCTCACCACATAAGCGGCGAAGTCCCACATGCCTAAAGCCAAGCTTGTGTCGATGCGCTTCATTTGCTCTTCGAGCTGCTCGAGAGCGTGCTTCACCGTGTAGTTCTTGAAGGACTGATTGAATTGCTCGCCCTTGCCAACCGTGGTCATGACGCTCGAAGAACGGGCGAAGTTGAGGCCGAAGTTTGCCCCCATACTCTGGGAGCTTGAAACGCTTGACGTGGTGGTGAGCGTGCGGCTCAACGCTCTTGAGAGGGTCTTTCCGAGGGTTTTGCTGAGCGTGTTTGAGATCGTGGCGGTCTGGCTCGTGGTCGTGGACGTGCCACTCCCCGTTGAATGTGATCCGCCAGCGTTGCCGCCGAGAGAAAACGGAAGAAGATCGCTTGTTCCGAACGAAACGCCCCCATACGCCGAGTCATTCTGGGATTTGCTCGTGCCCTCGGAGTGCCCACGGCTATCGCTTCTACCCCAGCTGGTGCTTTCTGATTCGTTCTCAGATGTGCTATCGCTGGTCCCCGCCGAATCGGAGATCCCGGTGCTCTGACCGACTTGAGAGCCTATGCTCACACCAAGGTTTACCCCGGCAGTTGCCTGGGAGGAGCGGGCGTTGTTCTCGTTGTAGGTGTAGCTTGTTTGCCACTCTGCCATCGGTGCAAGCGCAGAGTAGATCTCGCCAAGATGGGTTTGCCGCTCGCGGGCATCATCCACAGGGGTAGCGAGGAGGATGAGCGTGTACTCTTCTTCCGGACGATTGGGTACGACGCCATCAAGCAGCTTGTCGATGGTCTGGCTTACGAACTTCTCCGACTTCTCGGTGGGAAGGTTCGAGACCGCCGCGACGGAGTAGGGCGTCCAGCGATCCACGCAGGGTATGCGGCCTTCGCCGATTTCCCTCTCCCATTCGGAGCCGGGGAAATTGCCACGAAGGGCTTCAAGGAGCCGCTGCATGTAGTTGTTCACATCGACGTTGTCGCTGGAGTTCTCCACGTCGGTGACGGCGAGATAGACATCCGTCGCAACCATCGACCGATGGAATACCAATGCGATGTTGCACTGCGCATCCGAAAGTACCTCGTAGACATTGACGAGCTTATCGAGCGCGTTTTCGTCTTTGGTCGAGACCCATCTCGTGAGGTGGATGAACCGGACGTTGTGGATTCGGTCAAACGATCCATCGTATTCTGCGTCCTCGTCTACCGGTAAATAGAGCTCATGGATCTGCGGGAGATAGGCGTTGAAGATCTCGACGGCGCTTGCACCCAGATAGCGCGCCGTCGTCTCTATCGCCTCGGGATCGTCCTTCGAGGGCATTTGCGATAGATATCTGTTCCGATCCTCTGCGACCTCGTCTAGCTGGGATGGGCTGAGCGCAGATGCCGCCGCGATGCCGTTGATGACCGTATCGCTGGCCTTCTTCAGTGCCTTTCGAATGCCCACAGTGAACCCTTCCTCTCCGTGCTCAATGCGGCTTTATCGATCAATCCATGCCATCGCGTGCTCGGCATCGCCCAATGCGGAGTTCAGCTGTTGTTGGTTGTTGGAAATGCGGTGTAGCTGCTTGTTGATCGCGTTTGCCGATGAAAGATCGGCACGTATGTCCTGGTTGAGGGATCGCAAGTGCTCCATGAACCAGTCCATGACGCTCAAGAGCCATCTCGAGAATGCTTCGCCGTGAAGGCGCCTCGTTTCGGAAATCGCGTGCTTTATGGTCCAGTGCATTTGACGATCGAAGGTTTCATCGAGCTTTTCCAGGTCGAGATCTTCGGAGGTCGGCATGTTGAAGGCGCCGATATGGATCCCGCTGATAAACCTCTCTTTATGTCCCAGATCATGCACTTCGGGTTCGTAAGGCTCGTTGGCAAGCAGGATGCGCGGAAGCTGATCCCAATCGTTTTGCATGGCATCCTTGCTGCCCTTGGCAACTTGCGCGAGTTTTTCGATCGCCTCCGTCGCCTTGGCCTTCCAGTATATTTTGGAGACATCCTCCACATGTCGATAGGCCCTCTTCGCCTTCTCGAGATACTGGAAGACGATCTGGTCGTAGAGCAAGGACGCAACTTCCGCGCGAATGTTCTCTTGGAGTTTGTCGACCTTCCCCTTCTCCTGCATTACGCCAGCAATGTCATTGATGAACTTAGGGACGGCAGAGAATGCGTTGCCGGCATTGTGCTCTTGGGTCGGAGCGGAATCTTGATTGCGAGAGCCTTGCATCACGGCGCGAAGCCTCTCGTCAAAGGCGTGCTTCTGTTCGTCCAATCCATATCGATCTGCCACTTCGTGGAGGACGGTGGCCTCCGCTTCGTAGAAGTCCTCTACCGCGTTTTCCCATTCATCGGCATCAACGGCCTCGTCCATGTACTTTGAATAGCCCGACTTTGCCTCTTCCCAACAGTGCTTTTCAGTGCAGCTGATCTCGGATCGAACGGCTTCCTCATGCTCCTCAAGAGTCTTGAGCGCGTCATTCAAATCGGCTTCGAGCGACGAGCGGCGGGCTTTGCTTGTCTTGTCGTTCTCCTCAACGATGATCGAGAGCCCCCTGTAAATCCGAGAGCAGATGTCGTAGGGGGCATAGTGCTCTACGTAACGTTCGACTTCGCGGTGGATCGTATCCATGCCGCAATCAACCAGTTCGCTTTCCTGGTCAATGTTTGCGAATTCGACATCCCTCGCCTTGATTTGATCCGGTTGTATGTCGAAGCGGTAGAGTTTCGGAATGCCTACGTTTGGAGTCTGAGTTACGGATCCAGTGGTTCGCTCTCCGCCCATTGCCCTCAGCGCACGGGAAGCCGAAACGAAGAACACTCCCTGCCCATCGAGCAGTTTCGGGAAAGGCCTGCCCAGAACGCTTGTCTCGAAACGCATGGAGAAGGAATTCGGAAGGTCTTGCGCTTGCGGCTCGTTGACGATGATCATGGCGAACCGTTTGTCGATGTTCGTCGAATCGGAGACTTCCTTGCAGAGCTCCATCGTGCGATCCGACGCCATGTCGTCCATGTCGCACACGAAGATCGGCAGCATGGCGCTCGGTCGCCGCAGAGGCGCAAGAGCATCTCGGCTGTCTTGCCTGGGCAATTCAACGAGGTCGTCGGGCACGTAGAGCATTTCCGCATCAAGGTTCGAATCCGACGCATCCGGATTATCGAGCGGGATGTCACATTCGACAACCACGTATCCGCCGGCTTCATCGAAAGCGCTCTCAAGTATTGATGCTAGCTGGGCCAGTAGCCGTCGAGCGACAGATCGCGTGTCGCCTTCTTCGGCATATCGATCCATGCTGAGGAGCCACGACTCTAATTCGGAGATCCAGCCGCAATCATCCGCGGGTGATTTGACGAATAGAGCCGAGTCTTCGACCAAGCCCGATTCGTCGAAATCGAAAGAAAACGAGGCGTCCTGATGTGATACGCGCATGCGCCCCAACTGCGCATCGTGTGTTCTGCGAATGCGAATATACGTTTTGGAGAGCAACGGAGGAGAGTCCGGGATCAAGTCGCAGCCGATGAGGGCGTTGGCGAACGCCGCTTTTCCGACGTCCGCATGTCCAAGTACGCAGAGCGTCGTGGTAGAGGAAAGGCGGATTTGATCGAGCAGGCCCTCAGCCCAGTCATCACCCTCCGACTCCATCGAATCGAGACGTGCCGTGGCCGCATCCATATTTCGGACAAGTTGGGAAAGAACTTCCTGGGCTTCGGGAAGGCGACGAGGCGATCTTTCCAAGGTGATGCGATCGTGGTAATCGCGCTCGCGTAGAGACTCGAGTTCTTCGAAGTCGCTATCAGTTCCCTCGAAAACGATCCGCGGCATTTCAGTGGCGCTACCGAATTCGTCGACGATGATATCGAGGATCGTCTTCGCCTTGAAGGCGAGGACCCCTTGCTTGATGGCTGTCTCAAGGAGGCGAACCTTTGGGTGGTTGCCGGGCCCGATCTCCATCCAACTACCGTGTTCAAGCGTGTAGAAGGAATTGCTCTTCAGATAGGGGTTGCTCACGATCTTGATGGTTGCCATTGAGTCCCCTCCGTCATCGTCGATACATCCCGCATCATCTTAGACATCCAAGCAAGTCCAATACGCTCGGATGTCTTTAGCTCTCAGCTAATGAATCGCGAGTCATCGCCACGTAGGGTGTGATCGACATATCAGCCGTCCGCCAGGCGATGGGTGTGCCTTGGCGCGCGGCTCGCTGCGATGGGGGAGCGATGGACGAGCCACTTTCAGCTTTTGGGGGACCACCTGAGGAAGAGACGGACGCAGGCATTGCCGGGAACTCGGGCATCTGCTGCCCTGAGTGCGGCACGCTCAACCCTCCCACTGCTCGCTTCTGCAATGGGTGTGGCATGAGACTCGAAGAGCCCGAAGAGATCGTTCGGCCGAGCGGCCAAGAGACCTCGGACACGATGGCGGAAGAGGATCACCCTGAGCCGGATGAACCGCGAAAGGACGCCCTCGCTGCTGGCGAGATAGAGGTGGAGACCGAGGTCGCGGAGTCCCTTGAGACTGAAACCGCCGATGGGGAGACCACGGACGATGCAAGGTCCGGAGTCGTTACAGGCGCCGACGAAGAGATCGCGACGGATGGCGTAGAACCCCCTGAAGGCGCAATGCCGCCCGATGGCACCGTTGCGGAGCCCAGCGAAGAGCCCAGCGAAGAGCCGGGATCCTCGTCCGGCGAGACGGTCACCCCCATCGAGATGCTCCGCCAGTACCGGACCGTGATCATCGTCGCGGTCGTGGCTCTCGCGGCCGTCATCATCATCGCGGTCGCGCTCCTCTATAAGCCCGGCGTGATCGTCGTTCCGCAAGGCGCGTCTGACTACGTCGGCCAAACCGCTTCGGATGTGGCTGGCATCTTCGAAGAGCTCGGCTTCGAGGACGTCATGGTCATTGAAGTTCCCAACACAGCGGGAGCGAGCACCGGCACCGTCATGCGCATCTCGATCAAGGGAGATGCGGAGTTCCAGGCTGGCGAGAGCTTCCCCAAGGAGGATCGCGTCGTCATCACGGAATACGGAGTCGCGACCGACCCCTCTTCCGCGGCTAGCACGGCAGTTGAGGAAGAGGTCGAGCCTGAAGAGGACGCCACCGAGCAAAGCTCCGGAACCTCGAGCGATGCGGGTAAGACGGGGGAAGAAGACGGGCTCCAGTACGCCATCGACGACGAGGGCAACGTCACCATCACCAAATACGTGGGCAGCGATTCGTATGTCTCCATCAGCTCCGAAATAGACGGCCATCCGGTGACGAAGATCGGCGCGAACGCCTTCGAGGGTTGCGCGAACATCGAAGACATATCCATGTGGTCGGATATTGTCGAGCTCGGTGCTTCGGCGTTCAAAGGATGCACGTCCCTCGCGTCCATCAGCTTACCGAGCTCGCTCACCGTCATTCCCGATTCCGCCTTCGAGGGTTGCAACTCGTTGGAAGAGGCCTTGATCTGGGGCGATATCACGAGCTGGGGGAAGGCATGCTTCAAAGACTGCACGGCACTCACCGAAATTGACATCTCGAGTAGCACCGATCGCATCGGCGACTCCGCTTTCCAAGGATGTACTGCCCTCGAAGACGTCTTCTTCTGGGGATGCAAGACCATTGGGGCGAGCGCTTTCCAGGGCTGCACCGCGCTCACCGACGTCGATATCCCAAACGAGACCACGTCAATCGAGAGTAAGGCGTTCGAAGGCTGCACCAATCTCGGGACCGTAATCGTGTGGCCCGATGAGGACGAGATCACCATCGCTCCAGATGCCTTCGAAAACTGTCCGAAGCTCAACTTGATCGCGTAACGGGAACTCGACGCCACATCACATCTGCCACCATCAAGGGAAAGGCACGCGACCATGAAGAAGGCAATCGCCAAGAGCGCCGTGGCTCTCGCCACGTTCGTCCTGCTCTCCGGATGCCAGGCAACCACGAGCACGGGCGTCGTGTTTCCAAATGCGAGCACGTCCTACGAGAACCTGCCCTTGGAAACCCTCCAGGCAGAGTTCGAGGGCATGGGGTTCACCAACGTGAAGACGAGCGAGACCGCGAACAAGCTCGGCATGAGCCACGACGGTGAGGTCATCGGCTTCGACATCGATGGGTCGAGCGAGTTCGATGAGGGCGCCGAGTTCAGCCCGGACGCCGCGCTCACCATCGAGTGCTACGGACCCTACGTGACGCCCGTGACGATCAGCCAGTCGAGCGATATCCACAAGCAGTACATCAAAAACTAT
This sequence comes from uncultured Atopobiaceae bacterium, assembly GCA_947625235.1. Taxonomy (GTDB): domain Bacteria; phylum Actinomycetota; class Coriobacteriia; order Coriobacteriales; family Atopobiaceae; genus CANRLS01. The sequence continues at coordinate 10,601 of CANQNP010000010.1, forward strand.
CGCGGCATGAACGCGGCCTCGTTTGGCTACACGTCGCTCGGCGGAGACAGGCGCGATTACTACGGCAACGCGACCATCAAGCTCGTCTTCGTCACACCCGACGGCGAGGTGGCCGACTTCACCGACGAGGAGGTGCTCAAGGACTATATCGTCTACGACCAGAACATCGAGCCGAACACCGAGATGAACATAGCTTTCGAAACGGACGACGACGGCGAGGAGTATGAGCACCTCGAAGCGTGGACGGGGTTCGACGAGATCGTCCTCGACATCAAGAAGATCGGCGAGGAGGATGGCGAGCCCATCGCCATGACCCCCATCAGCCAAGGTGATAAGTACAACCGCTACGTCGGAGACTTCGTGGGGCGCAACCTCGGCAACTTCGGCTACACCTCATGGGGCGGTGACCGTCGCTTCTACGTGGGCGGAGGGAACATCAAGCTCAACATCATCACCGAAGATGGCAGCTTCGTGGATCCCGAGGATTACGACTCGCTCAACAACTACGTCGTCACCTCCCAAAGCGTCGCGCCCAACACGCCCGTCACGGTCACCTTCGGTACGGATGGTAACGGCAAGGAATACGACAACCTCGGGAGAGCCAGCATCGACGCCATCGACGTCAACGTGAAGCGAGTCGGGTAGGGAGGGCCACTTACAGCTCGACCGTCTCGCTCAAAAGCGGGCCGTCGCCGTAGTACTCCCAGGCGAGGAGCTCGACTTCGACGGGGCTCGTCACGTTGTCGAGGCGGATGAGCTCGTAAACGGTCGTGTGGGCGTTCGGACGAAGGTACGTGGAACTGCTGCCGAGGTCATAGTCCGGGCTACCGGTGGGCTTGAGTTCCACACCATCCTGGAAAGCGCGAACCCAATACTGACCCGAGAAACTCGTCGTCTCGCTCGTCTTGTTCGTGTACTCGAGGGTCACGAGCAGTGCCGGCTCGTCTTGGTAGTCCTTGACCACCTCGAACGAGGCGAACGATGCCGTTGGCTTGGGGAGCGAGGCTTCCGTTCCCTCGGATGGGGCGACCGTTGCAGAACCGTCGTCCGTGGTCGAATCGCCGCCCTGCTCGTTGATCTTCTCGATCCCGGCCTCTCCCGAATCTTTCAGCCCCTCGAGGATCTGGTCTCCGAGCGAGGCACCGAGCTCGTAGAACGCTCCATACGCGCCGTCTCCGCCCTCCACGCTCTCGGCGTAATCGAAGTCGATGTCGTCGAGTATCGAGCTCTCCGATTGCTGCGCAGACATCGCCCCGGGTATCCACACGAAGATGGCAAGGCAGGCGATCACCGCGGCAAGGCAGATGGCCGCGCCCACGAGCGTGCGCTTCACGCGTCTTGCGTGCTCGGGCGTTGATTGCTCGAGCGCGTTGCGCACATCGTCGGCGAATTCAGAGGCCGTGCGTTGCCGCTTGCTCGGCTCGAACGCCGTGGCATGGTGGATTACCTCGGCAAATGGGGGAGGAACCACGTTCGAATCGTCCAGCAACTCGTCATAGCGCGCATCGTCGGGATACGCTCCCGTGAGCATGAATCCGAGCAGCTTGCCGAGCGCGTAGATGTCGCTTCTGCGGTCCGTGGCCGCAAATCCGAATTGCTCGGGCGCGGCGAAGCCCCACGTGCCAAGCACGTGGGTGTCGTGGCGCTTCTGCTCCTTTGAAGCCGAGGTGTCTCCGGTGATGCGGGCAATGCCAAGTTTGACGAGCACCGCGCCATCGGGCGAGAGCATCACGTTTCCCGGAGTGATGTCGCGGTGCACCACGCCCACCTCATGCAGGGCCTGCGCAGCTTCGGCCACCTCGCCGCACACTCGCGCGGCATGCTCAAACGTAAGCGCGCCCTCGCGATTCACCAGGTCTTCGAGGCTCTCACCCTCCACGAAGCTCGTCACCGCAACGACATCGCCGGATGCTTCGCGGAGATCCACGAGCGTGGGGAGGTGCGGGGACTTTGCGCGAGCGAGCCGCGACCAAGCCTCGTAGCTCACGAGGTTCGCCGGCATGACCTTCCTGAGGTAGGGCCCCTCGTTGCCCTTCCACACGACCTCGGTGAGCTCGCCTTGGCGAGAGGAGATCACCCGCTCGACGCGATAGGGCCCCTCCGGACCCCCTTTGCTCGCCGAGGCGCGCTCCGATCCGTGGATGAGTCGTGCGAAGATGTCGCGCTTGCGTGGAGGCATCGCACGCTATCGGCGCATCTTCGAGTGCCCGCGACCCTCCTTGTAGAGGGTCTCGTATCCCTTTTCGTGGAGCTTCTCGTCGACCTCTTGGTAGCCCTGGCCGCGCTCGATCCCGAAGATGATGATCGCGTCCCGCGCCTCCTTCGGCCAGAGGCGGGAGTAGCCCGCGCGCGAGAGCAACTGTTGCGTCTCCTCGAGGTCCAGGGGAAGCGCGAGCGCGATCAGGATCACGCGGTCCCGGTCGCAGCCGCGCGTTCCGGAGAACACCTGGTAGCAGTGCGTGCCGTTGAAGCCGCAACGGTTCTTCACGTCGGTCACGCTCACCCCGTGGCGCACGAGGGCCTTGTTGAGGTACTCGGTGAAGCGGAGGTCGAAGGGGGGAAGCTCGTCGAGGTAGTCGTCGATCGAGGCAGCGTGCCTCAGGCGCTCGAGGAGCTCTTCGGTGTGTGGCGCCTCGTGCGCGGCGGCATTCGTCGCATTTGTGGAGCTCGCTCTTCTTGTCGCGCCCATGGCATCTCCGTCCTTGCAACGGCCCCTCGCGGCAGTTAGAGTAGCAAAGTTGCAAAAGCACCCCACGTACCGTTCGGCGTGCCGTCGGGACCTCTGGGCAACCGAAAGAGGAAGCATGAACGTGATCGAAGAGATCGAAAAGCAGCAGCTCAAGAGCGATGTTCCGCAGCTCGAGCCGGGCGACAACGTGAAGGTGCACTATCGCATCCGCGAGGGCGACCGCGAGCGCATCCAGGTCTTCCAAGGCGACGTCATCCGCATCGCCGGCCACGGCGCGCGCGAGACCTTCACCGTGCGCAAGACGAGCTTCGGGGTGGGCGTGGAGCGCACGTTCCCGCTGCATAGCCCCAAGATCGCGAAACTCGAGGTCGTGCGCCACGGCCAGGTGCGTCGCGCGAAGCTCTACTACCTGCGCGAGCGCTCCGGCAAGTCCGCGCGCATCCGCGAGCGCCGCTAGTCGCCCTGAGGTCGGGAACGTCCATGGAGCCGGGTCGTCTGCCAGGACGGCCCGGCTCCTCGCATGGCGATGGCTTGGCGAGGCCCTCGGTGGGCGCCATCGAGCACGAGCTCAGGGATGCCGACCCTGAGGCGCTCGCCTCGCTTCTCGAGCGCCACGCCACCGACCCCCGCAAGGGCGTCCAGACCGCCCTCCGGCGCGCGAGGCGCCGACTGGCACGACTCGAGGAGGACCGCGCGCGCGTGGCGACCCTCTACGAAAGGGCTCGCGAGCTCGCGGGTCCGGGGCTCGCCCTGGGCGTGGACGAGGTGGGGCGCGGCTCCGTCGCCGGCCCCCTCACGGTCTGCGCCGTAGCCCTGCCCGAGGAGCCCCACATCCTCGGCCTGAACGACTCCAAGCAGCTCACGCCCAAGGCACGGGAGCGCCTCGCGACGCAGATCCGAGAGGTCGCCCTCTGCGTTGGGCTGTGCCATCTCCCTCCCGAGCGCATCGACGAGGTGGGGATGGGCCGGGCCATCCGAGAGGCCATGGCGATGGCGATCGACGACGCGATCGAGGGCATGGACGGGGAGCCGGGCGCCGTGCTCATCGACGGCAATCCCGTGCACGTGCACCCTCGGGAGGTCTGCGTCGTGCGGGGCGACGCCACCGTGGCGCCCATCGCCGCCGCCTCCATCGTGGCCAAGGTGGCCCGAGACGCCCTCATGGTGGGGCTCGATGGGCGCTACCCCGGTTACGACCTGGCACGGTCGAAGGGGTACGCCTCCCCGGCCCACATCGCCGCCATCCGCGCGCGCGGCCTCTCCCCCATACACCGGCGGAGCTTCTGCCGCAACTTCGTGGCGGACGAGGGGCAGCACACGCTGTTCTAGGCTGCGATGGAATCCCCGGGTAGCGACCGTGGCACCCACCTCGAAGCGAGCGCGGGGCTCCTTGAGCGAGCTCGGCATCGTCCGCCTAGATTTCTAGATCGCCCGAGAGAAACGCGTCGAGGGGACACTCATGGCTTCCCACCACGAGCGTTCGCGCCTGAGGGAAGCGGAGGAGGAACGCCGTGAGGCCGTCGGTGCCCTTCACCCGACCGCTCTTCACCTCGATGGCCGTCACCTCGCCATCGCTCTCCACGACGAAGTCGACTTCCTTCGCCTTGCCGCGCACCATCTCACGCCACCAGAAGACCTCGAGCTCGCCCGTGTAGCTTCGGTTCAGCAGGTAGGCGCCGACTGCGCTCTCCACGAGGTGGCCCCTCAGCTCGGGATCCGTGAGCAGCGTTGAGCGCCTGCGACCGAAGGCCGCGCTCATGAGGCCCGTGTCGTGCACGAGGAGCCTCGGGGAGCTCGACCGCTCGCGAATGAGCTTCGGATCGTACTTGTGGATGCCGCTCATGATGCCGGCGTTTCCCAAGATGGAGAGGTAGCGCGCGATGGTCTCGGTGTTGCCGCGATCGTCGAGCTGGCCGAGGATCTTTCGATAGGAGATCTCTTGGGCGGAGTAGGGCGCGCCGAGCGCGAAGAGCCTGCGCATGAGCTCCGGCTTGCGCACGTCGGCGAGCATGAGGGCGTCGTTGGCGATGCTCGGCTCGATGACGGAGTTACGCATGTAGTTGAGCCAGCGTCGCGGCTCGCCTATGAGTGGCGCGGCGCCGGGGTAGCCGCCGTAGAGGAGGAAGTCGTCGAGCGTGTAGCCGAACGCCTCCCTGCACTCGTCGAGAGTCCAGTGCGTGGATTCGACGAGCTCGAACCTTCCCATGAGCGATTCGCGGAGCCCCTCCTGGATGAGCGTGCTCGAGGAGCCGGTGAGCAGCACCTTGAGCGGAAGGCTCTGGGCGCTGTCCTCGTCCCAGAGCGTCTTCACGATGGCCGACCAGTTGCGCACGTATTGGATCTCGTCGATGACGAGCAGGGCAGGGTCGTCGCCATCTGCGAGTTGGCGCGCCCGATACCAGTTGGCGCGGAGCCAGTCCGCGTCCGATTCGTGCTTCGTGGCCTCCGTGAAGAGGTGGGGGATGGAGAGCTTCGCCAACGCTTGGCGAACCGCCGTCGTCTTTCCCGTCTGCCGGGGGCCGACGACGATCTGGATGAAGCGACGCGGCTCGGAAACCCGGCTCGCGATACGCGCGACGATGCTTCGCTCGAAGGCCATATTTGCTCGCTATCTCGCAAAAATTGGGAGCTAGCTACCAAATATAGCATGTGCTAGCTGACAAAACGATCTTCTTGAACAAGAAGCGAGCAGTTTACGTTACCCCGCTTGCGGGTGCCGTTCGGGCAGCGGCATAGTTACGTTTCGGTATGAAACTCGCATGGTGGGCATCTACGACCATTCCACGCTTCCGGGGTGTTTGTTGGCGCTCGTTCGCCATGCTGTGGAGCATGTCCGCGAACTGTGAGCTGGGAGCTAATGAGGTGCCAGCTGGCGGCTCCTAGCATTCCAAGTGGGTAGGGGAGACGTGGGCTCTAGGCTCCGCTTCGGAGCAGGGAGGTCGATGACATGCTCTTCTTCGGGATCGTGCTCGCGGTGCTGCTCGCACTCTTCGCGTTCTTCCTCTGGCCAGTGCTGCTCTTCGTGTAGAAGCGCGAGGGATTCTCGGTGGCAACCGGGCTTGCTGCAGGGCGACATACGCGAAACATCTATACTATGTTTAGACATGATCACTGTGGAGGCGTGTGATGACGGAAACCGCGAGAGCAACACTCACGAAGTGGGGAAACGGACAGGGTTTGCTCATACCGAAGCGCGTCTGTGAGAACCTGGGCCTCGGAGTAGGTGATGCGGTGCTTATCACCGCTACCGAGGAGCGGATCACGATCATCCCGCTCAAGGAGCGCGCACATCGCACGAAGATCGTCGACTTGGACGAGCTTTTCGAAGGCTATGAGGGCGGATACGAGCCTCCAAGTGACTGGCCTTCGTTCGGAGACGAGACCTCATGGGGCGAGCCAGTTGGCAAGGAGATCTGGTGAGCGTCTACGAGCAGGGCGATGTGATCATCGTCGACTTCGAGCCGTCACGCGGCCATGAGCCTCGGAAGAGTAGACCCGTGCTCGTGGTGAGCGCGTTCGCGTTCAATATCCGCTCCTCGCTTACCTTCGTGGCACCGATCACAAGCATGCACAATGGCTATCCGCTCCACGTGCCCATCGCTGACGTCGATTCAGCGGGAGTGGAGGGCGACATCTGCCTCGAAGCCATCGCCGCAAAAGACCTGGAGGCACGCTCGAGCAGGTGCGTGGGAAGGCTGTGCACGAAGGAACTCTGCGAGGTCCTCAATCTCATCGCCCCCATCTTCGGACTCTGAGGGCCTGCTATGCAGGGCGGACGGCTTTAGCGAATCCGCAGGATGGCGTGGTAGCTCCGAGCTGCCTCTCACGAGCATTTATTAGCTGGAAGCTGATGAAACCACAGCTACTGCGCCCCATCATCAATCGCAAGCTCAAGCGAGTGGAGGATGATGGGCGAATGGCACGACTGCTTTCCGCGGGGAGCCTCGACGAGGCTCTGGATCTGGTGTGCGTGCCTGAGATGACCATGGAGACGTGGTTGGGCCAAAAGCTCGGAGAGAAAGGCGTCGTGCGGAGCGCAGCGATTCGGGCGGCTCGCCTCAATCCGACCTTCGGCTACCAGATCTTCACCGGCAAGCGCCATGGCTCGAGGGACAAGCTCCTCAGGCTCGCCTTCGGCATGGGCCTCTCGCTCGACGAAGCCTCACGCCTCTTGGAGCTCGGCGGCCATAACCGGCTTGACCGCGCATGTCGCAGAGATGTGGTCATCGCCTGGGAACTCAACAGCGGCTCGAGTGTCGACGCCTGCGACGACGCGCTCTGGAGCCACGGCCTGCCGACGCTGGCGTAAGTCGACGGGCGATGCAGCCCGGTTCATTCGCGCTGCGGCGGAGAACCACCGAGTTCAATGTGCAAGGCGAGCGAGCAGCTCGTGCAAGGGATTCGCAGACGGTTTTGGGTTGTGAGCCACCAGCTAATGAAATGGGGATTTCCTGCTACTTGGTTGACGTTGTTTCCCTAGGAGAAAGGTGTCCCATGAAGAGAGCCAGCATCGACACCATCGACGTCAACGTGAAGCGAGTCGGGTAGGGAGGGCCACTTACGGCTCGACCGTCTCGCTCGAGAGGGGCCGTCGTCAAAGTAGTCCCAGGCGATGAGCTCGACCTCGACGGGATCCGCTTCGTTGTCGAGGCGGATGAGCTCGTAGACGGTCGTGCGGGCGTTCGGCCGAAGGTTCGCGGAAACGCGGCCGAGGTCGAAGTCCGGGCTTCCGGTGTGATCGAGCTCCACGCCGTCTTGGAAGGCGCGAACCCAACACTGGGAAGAGAAACTCGTCGTCTCGCCCGTCTTGTTCGTGTACTCGAGCGTCACTAACAGGGCTGGCTTGTTCTGGTAATCCTTGACCACCTCGAACGAGGTGAACGGTGCCGTTGGCTTTGGAAGCGGGGTTTCGGCTCATTCGGATGGTGTGGCCGTTGCAGAACCGTCGTCCGTGGTCGAATCATCGCCCTGCTCGTTGATCTTCTCGATCCCGGCCTCTCCCGAGTCCTTCAATCCCTTGAGGATTTGGTCTCCGAGCGAGGCGCCGAGCTCGTAGAACGCGCCATACGCGCCATCCCCGCCCTCCGCGCTCTCGGCGTAATCGAAGTCGATGCCGTCGAGTATCGAGCGCTCCGATTCCGGCTCGGGCACCGCCTCGGTGAGCTCGCCTTGACGCGAGGAGATCACCCGCTCAACGCGATAGGGCCCCTCCTTCGGCCAGAGGCGGGAGTAGCCCGCGCGCGAGAGCAATTTTGCGTCTCCTCGAGGTCCAGGGGAAGCGCGAGCGCGATCAGGATCACGCGATCCCGGTCGCAGCCGCGCGTTCCGGAGAACACCTGGTAACAGTGCGTGCCGTTGAAGCTGCAACGGTTCTTCACGTCGGTCACGCTCACCCCGTGGCGCACGAGGGCCTTGTTGAGGTAGATGGAATCCCCGGGTAGCGAGATGGACGCGAGGCCGTCTCGCCGGCGTGGCCTGAGCCTCCCTGACGTGGCTAGAGGCTCAGGATTATGTGGAGCAGGCGTTGGGCGAAGTCATCGTAGTCCGTGCACCCGATGAGGCTCATGACGTTGCTTTGATCGCCAAGCGTCTCGAGAAGGCTATCGAAGAGCAGTCTGAATGAGGCGCGATCCATCTCGCCCATTCCGATGAGCATGATGACATTCACTTCTTGCTCGCCCCAGAGCATAGGCCTGTCGTTCACCACGAACGACAGGAACGAGCGATAGGCCGAGGGCGTCATGGAATGGGGTGCGGCAAGTCGGTTGCCAAAGGCAGTGGGGGAGAGCGCTTCGCGGGAAAGCACGTCATCTCGAAAGCTCGGTGCGCAAAAGCCGAGGTCGACGCAGTCGCTCACGAGCTTCGTGATCATCTGCTCGGGGGAATCCGCGTAGAAGTTGCGTTTGAAGAGCTGCGGTACCAGGAAGTGGTGCAGTGATCCAAGCAACTCGTGAGAGCGCTTACGCCCCTGCGCATGGCGCACTGCCTCCTCAAGCTCGACGAGGTCCCGGTCGGAGATGAACGGATCGACGACCACCACGGATCCCGCATTAGGGGCGTCGATAGCAACGGGCGAGATCACGATGTCCGAATCCAGCTCATTCAGATTCGCGGTGACGACGGATGCGACATTCACGATGGTGATGCGATCTCCCAGGCGCCTGCGCACACGTTCGAGCGAGTCCTGATGGAGGTCGTGGTATCCGAGGTACAGGAACGTGCAGGTGATGCGTAGGGCGTTCAGCGGCTGGCTCTCGAAATAGCCGCCGATGTGGAACGAGAGGAACGCGATCTCGTCCTCGTTGAGGGAGATGCCAAGGCCCTCAGCGAATTGGTTCGCCATGAAGACGGCCATATCGTAATAGAGCGGGTAGCGTCGCTTGGTATCGTGGGTGAGGGGGTTGCGCACATAGGATCCCTGTCGCGCGCGCTGAATCAGGCTGTTCACATGAATGGCGAGGCGGACTGTGAAGCTCTCGTCGAAGGGATCGAGACAGTAGGTGTCCTCAAGGTTGTGGACCGCCTTCTCGGAGATGGAGATGGCCCTTGGGTCGATGAAGTCGCTGAGGTTGTCCTCGTTCACCACCAGATTCGACACGTTCTTGCTGTTCGAGGCTATGACAAGGGCGAGATGGTACAACTCCTGCGTGAGGACATCGCTTCCCGCGCTGCCATCAAGTCGGCTCGAGGTACGCGTTTCCGTCTCCTTCTTCCAGAGGAGGGCGTATGCGGCATTCCAGGCCGAGGTTCCTTGTATCGCGGATAGGTCCGAATCGGGATCGAACGTGGTCTCGATGTCCGCGCGATCGGTCATGATCACCACATGGAGCACTATGTTGTTGAGCTCGTAGTCATTGCAGGTGAGGCCATTGTTCGAGAGGGCCTGCTCGACGTCGCGTGCGATGGAGGCGGCGTCGTAAGGTTGGGACAACATGCTCGATTTCGCGAACTCGAGGAAGTTCTGCGGAGACCCGTTCGCGAGGAGGCTCGCGATGAGGCGACGTTTGTCGAGCTCATGCCCCACAAGTTTGATTCGGTCGCGGACACGGGTGATCTTGAGTCCGAAGGGCTCCACGAACTCGCGAGCCTCGCGGAGCGCTCGGGTGAGGGAGGAATCCGAGATGTGCATCAGATCGGCGAGATCGTAGATGTTGATGGGATCGCGCACACCGATGAGATGGCGGATGAGCTCATCGCGATAGCTGGCGGTACTGCTTTCGCTCACCTTGCCGAGCTTTCGCTGGGAGGCGCGGAGTCGGTAGCCCTGCGGGGAGGACTCGATGGGACCATCGTCGTCTTCAGCGGCGGCATTGAGTCGTGAGACATAGTTGCGCACCGTGCGAGATGTCACGCCGAGTGCCCGGGCGAGATCCGCAGACGATGTCCACGCACCGTGGGATAAAAGCGATAAGAGCCGCGTTTCGCCGCTCCCCATACACACCACCCCTCTGCTGTGCGTTCTAAACTATCACCCCTCTTTCCTCCCGTGACGTCGAAACATTTCCTGGGGCAGGAACGTGAGGTCATCTCGCCGCATTCCTATCGCAGGAAAAAGATTGACATCGGAAAAACGAGCCGCTCTGCCAAAGTCTAAGCACGATATAGGGCCCTCATCAGGGGCTTTCAGAGACGTAGCCGAAAGGCTCCGAGAGAGAGGAACGATGGCATGGCTGAACATGTGACTGTGCTTCTGGTCTGCGGATCGGGCGCGAGCAGTGGCTTCATGGCGGCGAACATGCGCAAGGCCGCCAAGAAGCGCGGGCTCGATGCGAGCATCACTGCGCGTAGCGAGGCCGAGATCCCGAACTACATCAACGACGTCAACGTGATCATGGTCGGTCCGCACCTCAAGTACCTGGTAGATGACCTTAAGGAGAAGTACGCCGACCGTGAGGACCTCACGGTCTTCCTCATGAATCCCAAGTACTACTCCATGCTCAATGGCGAGATGGCCATTGACGACCTCGTGAAGCATCTCGAGAAGTAGGGGAGTCCCATGGAAGCTCTCATCAGTTGGCTTGAAAACAGCTTCGCGCCACGCATGAACAAAGTGGCGCAGAACGACTACATCACGTCCATCAAGAACTCGGTCATGCAGTCACTGCCCCTGATCTTCCTGGGGTCGGTATTCTCGCTGCTCGCCATCCCCATGGACTACTTCGAGTGGTGGCCCAACTTCTGGACTCCCCAGGGATGGACCTTCGGCCTCGTGTCCCTCATGGTCGCCTTCCTCATCCCCTTCAACCTGCTTGAGATCAAGGGGTTGCAGAAGATGCGCATCAACGGCGGCATAGCCGGCACCATCCTCTTCCTCATGTCGCTCAATACGCAGTTCGTGGCAGACCAGACGGGAGCGCTCGGTGGCGAGACGATCGCCTTCCCGGGAATCACCTCCATCGGCGGCCTCGGCCCCGGTGGTATGTTCGTCGCCATCATCATGGGCATAGTGGCCGGGTGGGTCGTGAGTCTCTTCGGGCACTTCTCGTTCTTCAGCGAGGACTCCGTGATGCCCGACTTCGTGAAGGCATGGTTCGACTCGATGCTGCCCATCGGCATCATCGTCATCGTTGCGTGGATTCTCACCGGCAGCTCCTACCTCAACCTCAACCTCTACCAGATCATCGTCGACTTCTTCATGCCGCTCCAGGACATCGCGAACTCGCCGGTGGGCTTCGTGCTCATACTCTTCATCTACTGCTTCCTCTATTCCATGGGCATCTCCTCCTGGGTGCTTACTCCCATCGTGTCGCCGATCATGCTCAGCAATGCAGAGACCAACATCGCGCTCGCGCAGGCCGGCACGGCGAATTTCCAGAATCTCGCCATCTTCACGGACGCGACGGTGTATTCCACCTACCTTTGGATCGGCGGCATCGGCTGCACCTTCTCCCTCGTGCTCATGATGGCCTTTATGGCAAAGTCGGCCCAGCTCAAGGGTCTTGGGCGCGCCTGCATCGTCCCGGCGATCTTCAACATCAACGAACCGGTGGTCTTTGGCACCGTGGCGTGGACACCCATCATGATGCTGCCCATGTGGCTGAACGGCATCATCCTCCCGTTGGTGACCTACATATTCACCAAGTGGATTCCCATCGCTCCCATTCCCGACATGCTCTTCAACATGTGGTATTGCCCGTTCCCCATCGCTCCCTGGCTCACCACGGGTTCGCTCATGGCCATCGTGCTCATGGCGGCCATCTTCGCCATCTCGTGGCTCATCTGGTTCCCGTTCTTCAGGACCTATGACAAGCAGCTCGTCGAGCGGGAGGCTGCCGAGGAGGCCGAGTTCGAGGAAGTCTAGGAAGACCAACCTCGGGAAAGGTAGAGAAATGTCCGAGACTGAAGAGCTCGTCTATGAGGACGAGGGCATGGACAAGGTCCAGATCGATGCCATGCAGATCATCATGTTCGCGGGTGATGCGCGCGTCGAGCTCAAGAGCGCCTATGGGCAGATAGCCGAGGGCCACATCGACGAGGCTCAAGCCTACATCGAGGCGGCTGAGCAGAAGATCACCGAGGCCCACCATGTGCAGACAGAGGCCATTCAGGCCACGATCCGTGGCGAGCAGCAGGATTACAGCCTCCTCTTCGCGCATGCCCAAGACACGCTCATGACCATCTACAGCGAGATCATCGTGGCCAAGCAGCTCATCAAGGTGTTCGCGTCCTACGAGGCGCGTCTCCGGGCCCTCGAGGCCGGGCGCTAGGCGCGGGATGGAAGGGAAGTTTCCGATGAGTACCAAGCCAAGGGTTCCCACTGGATTTCCAGAGGGCTTTCTCTGGGGCGGTGCCGTGGCGGCCAACCAGTTGGAGGGCGCCTGGGACGAGGATGGAAAGGGTCCGTGTCTCGCCGACATCAACGAGTACACGAACGACATCCCCGTGGACCAGAAGCACAACGGGGAAGAGACGACGGAGAGGGTGGAGACGCTCCTCGCCTCCTCTGGACGGATCTTCCCCAAGCGCTATGGCATCGACTTCTACCACACCTATGAGCAGGATCTGGCGCTCTTGGGCGAGCTCGGCCTCAAGACCTTCCGCACATCCATCAACTGGTCGCGCATCTTCCCGCATGGGGACGATCCCGAGCCCAACGAGAAGGGCCTCGAGTTCTACGACCGTCTCATCGACGCTATCGTCGCCAATGGCATGGAGCCTATGATCACATGCCATCACTACGAGATGCCCATCGCGCTCGCCCTTAAGTACCGTGGCTGGTACGACCGGGAGGTCATGGATCTATTCGTGCGCTATTGCAAGACGATCATCGATCGCTATCACGACAAGGTGAAGCTCTGGATTCCCATCAACCAGATCAACCTCATCTCCGCGGAGTCCTTCAATGCGCTCGGCATCTGCGCCGATCGCGTGGATAACCTACTCGAGGCGAAGTACCAGGGGCTCCATCACCAGCTCGTGGGATGCGCGCGAGTGTGCCAGTACGTCCACGAGACCTATCCCGATCTACAGGTGGGCATGATGCTCTGCGGTGGGCCCGCGTACCCCGCGAGCTCAAGGCCGGGAGACGTACTCGCCGCCCTGCTCCGAAACCAGACCCAGTACTTCTTCGGCGATGTCATGCTGAGAGGTGAGTACCCCATCTCCATGCTCCGCTACTTCGAGGATAACCGTCTCGACATCAGATTCGGTGAGCATGACCTCGAGGACCTTACGCACACGGCGGATTTCATGTCCTTCTCGTACTACTACACGAGCACGGTCACCGAGGAGAGCTACGAGGAGGGCAACAAGTGCCGCCCGAATCCGAATCTCGAGGCGAATCCCTGGGGCTGGAGCATCGACCCCAAGGGCCTGCGCGTGACGCTCAACGAGTACTACGATCGCTGGCGCAAACCGATCTACATCACAGAGAACGGTATCGGCTGCTATGACAAGCTCGAGGACGGCCACGTGCACGATCCCTATCGCGTGGAGTACCTGCGCGCCCACATCGAGCAGATGCGCGAGGCAATCCGCGACGGCGTCGACCTACGTGGCTACTACGAATGGGGCCCCATCGACATCGTGAGTTGCTCGTCATCGGAGATGAGCAAGCGCTACGGTTTCATCTACGTGGACATCGACGATTATGGAAAGGGTTCGGGGAAGCGCTACAAGAAGGACAGCTTCGACTGGTATCGACGGGTCATTGATAGCAATGGAGCAGACTTAGGCTAGGAGAGGCACACCTTCAGAAATCGCGGATGAGAGGGCGGGTCCGCCGTGAGGCGGGCCCGCCCTTCCCTACGTGTCCCAACGGTGGCCGTGGTAGCCGCTACGACGCGTGCGCATGGTTACTTGAGCGAGAAGTCCATGTTTTTTCGCTATCTCGCAAAAATTGGGAGCTAGCATCACCACCCCCATGGCCATGAAGATGATGGTTACGCAGGTGGCGAATGAAGGGCGCACACCCTTCGATGGGCTGTTCGGCGCACCTGCCACCCTCGAGCTCGCTGAGGACGTTCGACGCGACATGGTCTACGCGGAGGCTCTCGAGCTCGGCCTCATCACCGAAGAGCGGGACGGCGACGATCCGACGCGAATATCCGCTTCCGTACTCGAGGAGCTTGGGGTTTCACCTGAAGAGGTTGGCCAACAAGTTGCTAGTGCGTGTTCGATGATTGCGGTCGGGGGAGAGCCTGACGGGAAGGCGATGGTAGTATTCGAGCCATGGATGACAAGGTATACACGATTGAAGAGCTCCGGGCCATAGTCTTGCCCCTCGCCGGCAAGCGCGACATCGTGCATGTGAGTGTATTCGGCTCCTACGCGCGGAACGAGGCCGACGAACGTTCGGATATCGACCTTCTCGTCGACAGGGAAGGCGGAAGGCTTCTTCGCGTCCTCGGCCTCGGAACCGAGGTGGAGGAGGCTACGGGCAAGTCGGTAGATATTTACGACGTATCCGAGCTGCTCCCGGGTGAGTTCCGAGATGCCGTGCTCGCCGAAGCGGTGGCGCTGTGATGACTGCGAAGTCTCCAAAAGGGCGACCCGAAGCTTACGTTCTCAGAATGTACGAGCATGCCACCGAGCTCGCATCGCTTGGGAAGTCTGAAAAGATTACGCCAGAGAAGCTCGGTACGGATTCCCTTGTGCAGCTCGCTACGGTGAAGGTCCCTGAACTCATCGGTGAACAGGCATGGCAGTTGAGAAAGCTCGCCTATGATCTCGAGCCTGATATCGATCTTGCCGAGATTGCCGGTATGCGGCACCGTATGGTGCATCACTACGAGGGCATCGATTGGGGCGTCGTGTACGAGGCAACGTTTGAGGATGTGCCAAGACTCGCGGAAGCGCTTGAGGGGATTATGAGAAAACGCCATCTGATCTGAAGCCCGATGTCCGCCTGGAAGGCCATGCCCAGAGTTTTGGGGCGCTGGCTCCTGCTCTCACCTCTCTGGCGAAGATGAGTAGCGAACGCTCTTCTAGCTCGTGCTTTCCCCCGACGGCGCGTCCAGTGCGCGGATGTCGCGCGAGGCGAGGGCGACGACGCCGGAGGCGATGCAGATGAGGCTCGCGAGGGCGAACATGGCGGGCACGCCGATCACGTCGCCCAGCGGGCCGAGGAGGGCCACGCCGATGGGCGCGCCCACGCCCGAGGCGGCGGTGATGAGGCCCATCGCGCGCCCGAGTCGCTCGCTTGGCACCTCTCGCTGGACGAGCGTCATGAGGGGCCCGTTGAAGCCCGCCTCGAAGGCGCCCGCGATGACGTTCAGCACGAGGAAGAGCCAGAAGAGCTCGGGCGGAAGGTAGCCCATGGGAAGGCAAAGCAGCCCCACCGTGAGGTAGGAGAGGGCGATGAGCGTGGCGAGGTGGGAGCCGCCTCCCCACGCGAGGAGCGCGACCGATCCTAGGACGAGCCCGCCCCCGTAGCACGCCTCCACGATCGAGGCCATGAAGCCATCGCCGAGGTAGTGCTCGGAGGTGATGAGCGGAAACGTCGCGCCGATGGGTGCCATCGCGGCCCAGCAGATGAGCATGAGCCAGAGGAGCTTGAAGAGCGCGCGGTTCTTGGCGAGCGCATCCCAGCCGACCTTCAGGTTATGGAGGATGTGCGCGTGCTCGCTCGCCGCGTCGCGCACCGTGGGCACGTGGGCCACGAGGAGCCCGAGCACGGCGAAGACGGCGCCGAGCGTGTCGAGGAAGAGCGCCCAGGGGAGCCCGAACGTGCTGAAGACGAAGATCCCCAGCGCGGGGGAGAGCATCGAGGCCACCGACACCGCGAGCTGGTCGAGCATGTTCAGTCGCAGGAGCTGCTCCTCCGGCGCGAGCATGGGCACGAGCGCGAGGAAGGCGGGGGAGTGGAAGGCCTGCCCCACGCTCCTCGCCGCGGCGAAGAGGACGATGACGCCGAGCGAGATCTCCGTGCCGAGCATCGCGATGCCGAGGATGAGCGAGAGGACGCCGATCGCGAGGTCCGCGACGATCATGATGGCCTTGCGGTTCAGGCGATCCGCCACGAGGCCTCCCACGGGCGAGAGGAGTCCCGTGGGGAGCATCGAGCAGATCATCATGAGCGAGAGCCAGCCGGCCGATCCCGTGCTCTCCGTCACGTGCCAGACGATCGCGTAGCCCGCGGCGCTCGAGGAGATGATCGAGAACGCCTGCCCGGCCCAGATGGCGGCGACGACCGCCACCCAGTGCTTCGCAAGGGGCTGGCCGCTCGAGGAGAGGCGCGGGGATGTGCTCGTGGGTTTCGCCATGGGAATAGGGTAGCCGAGCGCCCGATGCCGGATATGCACGCGCGAGCGCCCCGAGGGGCGTGCAAAGGGAGCGGGATCCGCCAACGCGACGGGTCCCGCTCCCTCGCTTACGGTGATGTGCGCTGCTAGTGCAGGATGTTTCCGAGGATGCCGCGGGTGATCGCGTCCTCCACGCCGCGTCCCACGCCCTTGCCCACCGATCCGCGAAGCATGGAGCCGAGGAGGTTCATGCCCTGCTTCATGGCCTGGGTCTTCATCTTCTCCATCTCGCGCTCGCGTGCGCGCTCCTTGCGCTCGGCCCTCTTCTCCGCCTCGCGGGCCGCCTTGGCCTCCGCCTTCGCCTTCTCCCTCTCGAGCTCGGCTCGCTCCTTCTCGAGCTCTGCGCGCTGGGTCGCGAGCTCCGCGGCCTCGGCCTCCCTCTTGGCCTCCTCGGCGAGCTTCTCGAAGGCGCTTTCGGGGTCGACGGCGGTGCCGTACTTGCCCATGAGACTCGACTGGCCCTCGGCCACCTTCTGCCTCACGTCGGCGGGCGCGGGCGCCATGAGGCACTGCGGAGGCAGGATCTTCGCGTGCTCCACCACCTCGGGACGCCCCTCCTCGTCGAGGAAGGAGACGAGGGCCTCGCCGGTGCCGAGGTTCAAGATGGCCTCGGCGGAATCGAAGTTCGGGTTTTTTCGGAAGGCCTGCGCGGCGGCCTTCACGGCCTTCTGCTCGGCCGGGGTATAGGCGCGAAGCCCGTGCTGGATGCGGTTCGAGAGCTGGGAGAGCACGTCGTCGGGGACGTCCGAGGGCGATTGCGTGATGAAGTACACGCCCACGCCCTTGGAGCGGATGAGGCGCACGACTTGGATGACCTTGTCCCTGAGCTCCTTCGGCATGCCGTCGAAGAGCAGGTGCGCCTCGTCGAAGAAGAAGACGAACTTCGGCTTGTCGGGATCGCCCACCTCGGGAAGCGTCTCGAAGAGCTCGGAGAGCATCCAGAGGAGAAACATCGCATAGGTCGTGGGCTTGTTCACGAGCTTGGTGGCGTCGAGCACGTTCACGTAGCCCTGGCCGTTCGCGTCGGTGGCGAACCAGTCGCTGAGGTCGAGGTCCGGCTCGCCGAAGAGCGTGGCGGCGCCCGCCTCCTCGAGCTTCACGAGCTGGCGCATGATCGTGGCCACGGACTGGCTCGTGATGTGGCCGTAGTCCATCTCGAAGTCCTTCACGTGCTTGGAGAGGTAGTTCAAGAGCGCGCGGAGGTCCTTGAGGTCGATGAGCAGGAGCTGTCGGTCGTCGGCGATGCGGAAGGCGATGGAGAGCACGCCGGATTGCACGTCGGTGAGCTGCATCATGCGGGAGAGCAGGTCGGGGCCCATGTCGGAGACGGTGATGCGGATGGGGATGCCGCCTTGGCCGTCAAGGCTCCAAAAGCGCGCCGGGCAGCCCTGGTAGCTCCATCCCTCGATGCCGAACTTCTCGATGCGCTTTTGCATGCCCTCGTTGTCTTCGCCCGGCGCGGCGATGCCAGTGACGTCGCCCTTCACGTCGGCCATGAATACGGGCACGCCCGCTTGGGAGAAGCCCTCGGCCATCACCTTCAAGGTGACGGTCTTGCCGGTGCCGGTGGCGCCCGCGATGAGGCCGTGGCGGTTGGCCTTGTCGAGCTTGAGGAAGCAGGGGTTGTCGCCTTGGGCCATCCAAATCTTGTCACCTGCGAGCATCGAGGGTCCTTTCCTTCGCACATGGCCTGGGGGCTTGCACGGCCCCAGTGTGAAGCATCGCCGACGCGCGTGAAGCCCCCGTGGAGCCGAGCATCAACGAAAAGTGGCCTTCGGCGTGCGCGGTTGGAAGCCTGCAAGGTGCTTTGCGGCCCCTGAGCTCGGATTTCGAGGAGCCGGCGTGGCGTTTGGGGGAGGAGCCGGTCGGCCCCCGGTCGGTCGGGGCGCAGAGATTTGCAAGGTCTCTTTGAGACGCTTGGGCATCCCCAAGCGAGAGGAAGGTCTTTCATGGATGCCGTGATGGAGAAGGACGCGCTCGAAGAGGCAAGGGAAGCGCTCGAAGGCGAGACGCCACGCGACGCGTTGCCCGTCGAATGCGCGCAGAGGGCGAAGGAAGTCGAGGCGGGCGAAGGAGGCGAGGCCGAGGCCGAGGAGCGGAAACCGGAAGCGGGGCAGGCGTACCTGAGCGTCGAGGAGATGCAGGCGACCGATGGCATCTGGTGGCGCACCTATCAAGAGCCCGATAAGCCCCTCGAGGACTACACGACGCGGGAGATTGGCGTTTTCGGCGAGTTCCTCGCGGCGCGCTACCTCGCGCACCATGGCTACGAGGTGCTCGCCCAGAACTGGCGCACGAAGTTCGGCGAGGTCGACATCATCTGCCGCTACGAGGACGGCACCATCGTGCTCGTGGAGGTGAAGACGCGCCTCGTGCTCTCCAAGGACCGCGACGCCATGCCAGAGCTCGCCGTGGACGCGAAGAAGCAGAGGCAGTATCGAAAGCTCGGCCTCGTCTACCTCATGCAGCATCCCGACGTGGATGCGCTTCGCTTCGACGTGATGGCCATCAACTTCATCGACCGCCATTCCGCGCGCCTGCGCCATCTCGTGGGCGCCTTCGATTGCGACTTCTGATGCCCGGGCACATGAACGGGCAGCACGGCGAGAGGCCGCCCGAGCGCTTCACGGTGCACGGCGCGACCCTCTCGGGCATCGACGCGGTGAGCGTCGAGGTGGAGGTCGACTTTTCGGGTGGCATCCCCGGCATGACGATCGTCGGCATGCCCGATACGCAGATCCTCGAGGCCCGCTCGAGGGTGAGGTGCGCGCTTCGCGCCGCGGGGTTCGAGATACCGCGCAGCCTCGTGACCATAAACCTGCGACCGGGGGACGTGCGAAAGACGGGTACGTCCTTCGACCTGCCGATCGCGGTGGGCATCCTCGCGGCCAATGGGCAGATCCCCGTCGAGGGCCTCGAGAAGTGCCTCTTCATCGGCGAGCTCGGCCTCACGGGAGACCTCTGTCCCGTGCACGGGGAGATGGCCTTCGCGGGGCTCGCGGCCGAGCGGCACCTCGTCCTCGCGGGGCCGGTCGATGCACACCTCGCGCGCACCGTCGGGGCGCGCTTCGCCTCCCTCACGCACCTACGCGAGCTCGCGCAGGGCGTGCTGGCCTTCGAGGGGCAGGAGCGGCGCATTCGCGAGGACAAGCCGCAGAAGCCGACCCTGCCCTTCGATTCCGCGGTGGATTTCGGCGACGTGATCGACCAGGAACAGGCGAAGCGCGCCTTCGTGATCTCCGCCGTCGGCGAGCACGGCCTCCTCATGCACGGACCACCCGGCTCCGGGAAGACGATGCTCGCGCGCTGCTACCCGAGGATCCTCCCGAAGCTCGATCGCGCGGGCATGCTCGAGGCGGCGCGCATCCACTCGGTGGTGGGCCTGGACGTCGATTCGATACTCGCCGGAGAACGCCCTTTCCGAGCCCCGCACCACTCCATCTCCACCGTGGGGCTCGTGGGAGGCGGCAGGCCCGTGCGTCCGGGGGAGATTTCGCTTGCGCATGAGGGCGTGCTCTTCTTGGACGAGCTCCCGGAATTCACGAGCTCCACGCTGCAGGCGCTTCGCCAGCCTATGGAAGACGGCGTGGTGCGCATCGTGCGGGCGGAGGGCACGTTCGCCTTTCCCGCGCGATTCCAGCTCGTGGCGGCGGCGAACCCGTGCCCGTGCGGCCATCTCGGGGATCCCGGCAAGCGCTGCACGTGCTCGCCGGAGAGGATCGCCCGCTACCAGGGCCGCGTGGGAGGTCCGCTCATGGACCGCATAGACCTCGCGATCGACGTCGCGCGCCCGTCCTCGAAGGACATGATCCGCGGGCGGCAGGGGCTCACGAGTGCGCAGATGGCGGAGCAGGTGGAGGCGGCCCGGGCGTTTCGCGCGGCGCGCCTCGCCCGCTCGGGCGAGGGGGCCCGCGCGCGTTCGCTCGAGGGCCTTGGCTTCGGGAGCAAGGCGCTCGACTACCTCGAGCTCGTGTCGAGGCGGCTTCTTCTGGGCGGACGGGCGCTCACGAAGGTGGCCAACATCGCGCGCACGATCGCCGACATCGAGGGCCATATGCAGGTGGAGCCGGGAGACGTCTCGGAGGCGTGCGCCTTCAGGTCGAAGCAAAGCCTTGGGGAGGGGGCGACGTATGCCGCTTGAGGAAATCTTGCGCCACATCCCCGAGGAGGAGGGCCATGCGCCCTGCCCTTCTGATGGCTGGGAGGTGCATCCGGGAGACGACCTCTGGCCCGAGATGGTCACCGATGCCGCGCGCGTGGGCGACGTCATCTACGGCGTGGGCGATCCCTCGCTCATGGGCGAGCCGTGCCTCTCGATCATCGGCGCCCGGCGCGCCACGCCCTATGGCCTTGCCATCGCCAAGCTCGCGGGGAGGATCGCCGCGGAATGCGGGCTCGTGGTGGTGTCGGGAGGCGCGCTCGGTTGCGATGCCGCGGCCTCCCGCTCCGCGATCGCCGCGGGCGGGAAGACGATCCTCGTCGCGGGAAGCAGCGCGGAAAACGTCTATCCGAAGACGAACCGCGACATCTTCGCGGAGGCACGCGCGCACGGCTGCGTCCTCTCGCTCGCGCCCTGGGGCACCGAGCCGCATCGATTCGCATTTCCCGTCCGCAACCGCCTCATCGCGGGCCTCTCGAAGGCGCTCGTCGTGTGCGAGGCATCGATGCCGTCGGGCACCTTCTCCACCGCGCAGGCCGCAAGCGACCTCGATAGGCGCATCTACGCGGCGCCGGGCTCCATCTTCTCCCCCTATTCCCGGGGGACGAACTGGCTTCTCGAGCAGGGCGCGACCATCATCGTCGACGAGACCTCCCTCGAGCTCGCCATCTCCTCCGACTACGACGTCGCGCGTCTCGTGAGGCAGCAATTCGAGGATCCGGAGCGCGGAGAGGTGCTGAAGGCGCTCATTGCCGAGCCGAAGCGCGCGGACGATCTCGCCGAAGCGCTCTCCATGGAGGTGATCACGCTCCTGAGGACCCTCGCCGACTACGAGGCCATGGGGCTCGTCGCGAAGCTTCCCGATGGGTGTTACGCTCCCACTGAGGCGGCGCTGCTCGGCGCCGAGGATCCGAAGGCGAAGAAGAGGCAAAGGGCACGGACGGGAGGTGGCAGGGCGAAGCATGGATGAGGTCACGGTGATAGGCGGGGGCCTCGCCGGCTCCGAATGCGCGCTCCAGCTCGCGAAGCGCGGCGTTTCCGTGCGGCTCGTCGAAGGGCGCCCCGCCGTCTCGACGGGAGCGCACCATACGCCCTGGCTCGCCGAGCTCGTATGCTCGAACTCGCTGAAATCCGAGCGGCCCGAGAGCGCCGCGGGGCTCCTGAAGCGCGAGCTCGAGGTGCTCGATTCTCGGCTCCTCGCCATCGCGCGGGCGCATCGCGTGGAGGCGGGCGGCGCGCTCGCGGTCGATCGCGAGGGCTTCGCCCTTGAGGTCACCCGCACCGTGGAGGAGGAGCCCCTCATCGTCCTCGAGCGGCGCGAGCAGGTCGATCTTCCCCGAGAGCCCACCGTCATCGCCACCGGGCCCTTGACCTCGCAAACCCTCGCCCGGGCGATTGAGGGCGAGCTCGGCGGGAGCTCCCTCGCGTTCTTCGATGCGGCGGCGCCGATCGTGGACGCCGAGACGATCGATCGCACGATTGCGTTCTCGCAGAACCGCTACGAAGGGGGCGATGCGTCCGGGGACTACCTCAACTGTCCCATGGACAGGGAGGAATACGAGGCCTTCATCGACGCGCTCCTCGCGGCCGATCGCGTGATCCTTCGCGACTTCGAGACGAAGGACCTCTTCAGCGCCTGCCAGCCCATCGAGGAGGTGGCGCGGGCCGGGAGGGACGCGCCGCGCTTCGGCGCGCTCAAGCCCGTGGGACTCGTGGATCCGAGGACCGGGAGGCGCCCGTGGGCGGTCGTCCAGCTTCGCGCGGAAAACGCCCAGAGGAGCGCCTATAACCTCGTGGGCTTCCAAACCAACCTCACCTTCGGCGCGCAGAGGCGGGTGTTCACGATGATCCCCGGGCTCGAGCACGCGGAGTTCTTCCGCTACGGCGTGATGCACAGGAACTCCTTCGTGGATTCGCCGCATGTGCTCGAGCGGGGCTTCAAGGTGCCCGGGAGGCGCCTATGGCTCGCCGGCCAGCTCACGGGCACCGAGGGCTACACGGAGGCCATCGCCTCGGGGCTCTTCTGCGCCCTGAACGTCGTGTCGCAGTTGCGAGGCCTTCCCGAGCCCGCGCTTCCCCCCACCACGGCCTTCGGCTCGCTCGTGGCGTGGGCGACGGATCCCGAGACGGCGCACTACCAGCCGCAGCACGTGAACTTCGGGCTCATGCCCCCGCTTTCGAGCCCCATCCGAAACAAGCGCGATCGCCATGCCGCCTTCGCCGAGCGCGCAATGGCCGACCTCGCCAGCTGGAAGGCGAAGCACGCCGAGCTCTTCGAGGGGGCCGACGCATCGTGAACGGCGCGTCTCGCGAGAAGGCGATTGGGCGCGCGGGCATCGACGCGGTGCGCGGCCATGCGGAGGAGTACCTCGGCTATCTGAGCGGCGCGCGCAACGTGTCGGCGCACACGGTGAAGGGCTATCGCGCGGACATCGAGGCGTTTCTCGGCTGGTGCGAGCGCAAGGGCGTGGACCCGCTCACGATCACCACGCCCGAAGTGCGCGCGTGGCTGGGCGAGCTTCGCCGCGCGCGCTACGCCGCACGGACCATGAACCGCAAGCTTTCGGCGCTCCGGGGCCTCTACCGCTGGATGGTCGAGCGCGGCCTCGCCACCACCTCGGCGATGTCCATGATGCCCGGGCCGAAGGTCGGGCGCCATCTTCCGAAGGTGATGGGCGATAGGGAAGTGCGGCAGATGCTCGCCGCCACGGACGGCGAGGGCCCATGGGAGGTCTTCGATCGGGCGCTCGTGGAGTTCCTCTACGCCACGGGCGCGCGCATCCAGGAGGCCTCGAACGTGAACCTCGAGGACCTCGACCTCGAGCGCGGATCGGTGCGCCTCTTCGGCAAGGGTTCGAAGGAGCGCCTCGTGCCGCTCTACCAGAAGGCGCGCACCTCGATCGAGCGCTACCTCGAGGAGGTGCGACCCGAGCGCGCGCTGAGGACGCCCGAGGACGCGCGCCCGGGAAGCGAACGCGCGCTCTTCCTCTCGCAGCGGGGGAGGCGCATGAGCGCGGCGGCGCTCCGGACGCGCTTCGAGCACGTGGTGGCGAAGGCGGGGCTTCCCCCCACCATCACCCCGCACACGATGCGCCACACCTTCGCCACCGAGCTCTTGAACGGCGATGCCGACCTGCGGAGCGTGCAGGAGCTGCTCGGCCATGCGAGCCTCTCCACCACGCAGATCTACACGAATCTCTCCATCGAGCGCCTGAGCGACGTCATGCGGCAGGCGCATCCGCGTGGAGAGTGAATGAGGGCGCCCAGAGCGGGCGCTTTCCCATATACTTTCGGGATTGTGCCGACCCTCGGCACCGTTCGGGGCAGCGGTTCCGAACGAACCATTTCACACGCGCGCGGACTCGTCGGCCGCGGTGCCCGAAGACCCACGTACTCCGGGTGGAAGGCGAGGTTGAGGCGCGCGGAGGCCTAACCGATGGAGGTAACCATGGCCGTCAAGATCAACCTCAAGACCCTTCTCGATGCCGGCTGCCATTACGGCCACCAGACGCGTCGCTGGAACCCGAAGATGCGCCCGTACATCTTCGGCGAGCGCAACGGCATCTACATCCTCGACCTCAAGCAGACGATCCTCGACGCCGACAAGGCCTACAGCTTCATCAAGGACACGTGCGCCAAGGGCGGCACCGTGCTCTTCGTGGGCACCAAGAAGCAGGCCCAGGAGCAGATCAAGGCCGAGGCCGAGCGCTGCGGCATGCCCTACATCAACAACCGCTGGCTCGGCGGCATGCTCACGAACTTCGTCACCATGCGCTCGCGCATCACGCGCATGGAGGAGCTCGAGAACATGGTGGAGACCGGCGTGATGGAGACGCTTCCCAAGAAGGAGCAGGCGCGCCTCACCAAGGAGCACGAGAAGCTCGAGCGCAACCTCGGCGGCGTGCGCGAACTCCGCGCCCTCCCGCAGGCCATCTTCGTCGTGGACACCAAGCGCGAGGAGATCGCCATCAAGGAGGCAAACCGCCTGCACATCCCCGTCGTGGGGCTCATCGACACGAACTCCGACCCCGATGAGGTGGAGTACGGCATCCCCGCGAACGACGACGCCATCCGCTCCGTCGCGCTCATGTGCGAGCTCATGGCCGACGCCGTGCTCGCCGGCAAGGGCGAGGAGCAGATCACCGAGGCCGAGATGGCCGCCGGCGCCACGACGCCCGCGGTGGAGACGTCCTCCGAGATGGAGCTCCAGGTGTCCGACGAGGAGCCCCCGAGGCAGGAGGCCATCACCCTCGCCGAGCTCCTCGCCGAGAGCAGGAAGGACGAGGCCGAGGTCGCCGAAGAGGGCACGGAGGAACTCCCCACGGTCTAGCACCGCGCCTCGCGCCCGCCATCCCTCGGCGGGCCCCATCATCTGAACCACGATATCGAGAAGGAAGGCACCATCCATGGCCCAAGTGACCGCACAGCTCGTGAAGCAGCTCCGTGAGATGACCGACGCACCCATGATGGAGTGCAAGAAGGCCCTCGTCGAGGCCGACGGCGACCTCGACGCCGCCGTCGACGTCCTCCGCAAGATGGGCACGATCAAGGCCGCGAAGAAGGCCGGCCGCGCCACCAACGAGGGCACCGTCGCCGCCTACATCTCCGACGACTACCAGAAGGGCGCGCTCGTCGAGGTGTCCTGCGAGACCGACTTCGTGGGCACGAACCCCAAGTTCAAGGGCTTCGCAAGCGACGTCGCGCGCGTGGCCGCCGAGTGCAATCCCGCGTCGGTCGACGAGCTCCTCGCGCACCACTTCAAGGACGAGGACACCGTGGCCGACGCCCTCACCGAGATGATCCACACCATCGGCGAGAACATGAAGATCGCGCGCGTGTGCTGCGTCACCGCCAAGAAGGGCGCGCTCTCGAGCTACGTCCACGGCGGCAAGCTCGGCGTCATCTGCGAGTTCGAGTTCGAGAAGCCCGAGACCGCCGAGGCCCCCGATTTCAAGACCTTCGCGCACGACGTGGCCATGCAGGTGGCCGCCGCGAACCCCGTGGCCGCGCGCCGCATCGACGTGCCCGACGAGACGATCGAGCACGAGAAGGCCATCTACAAGGCGCAGGCCGCCGATTCCGGCAAGCCCGAGGCCATCCAGGAGAAGATGGCCGAGGGGCGCCTCAAGAAGTTCTTCCGCGAGAACGTGCTCACCGAGCAGGACTTCATCAAGGACACGAACACCACCATCAAGACGCTCGCGCAGACCGTCTCGAAGTCCTGCGACGACACGATCGAGGTCGTGGGCTTCGAGCGCTTCGACTTCGGCGCCTAGGAAAGGGCTTACGTGGCGGATTACGTCTACAAGCGCGTCCTTCTCAAGCTCTCCGGCGAGGCCCTCATGGGAGAGGCCGGCTACGGCATCGATCCCAAGGTGCTCGAGCACCTTGCGAGCGAGATCCGCACCATCCACGACGACGGCGTGGAAATCGGCATCGTCGTGGGTGGTGGCAACATCTTCCGCGGGATGGCGGGCGCGGCGAGCGGCATGGAGCGCGCCCAGGCGGACTACATGGGCATGCTCGCCACCGTGATGAACGCGCTCGCCCTCCAGGACACCTTCGAGCGCGCCGGCATGTATTGCCGCGTGATGAGCGCCATCGAGATGCGCGAGGTGTGCGAGACCTACATCCGCCGTCGCGCCACCCGCCATCTCGAGAAGAACCGCATCGTCATCTTCGCGGCCGGCACCGGGAACCCGTATTTCACGACGGACACCGCCGCGGCGCTGCGCGCGCTCGAGATCGAGGCCGATTGCCTCATGAAGGCCACGAAGGTGGACGGCATCTACGACAAGGATCCCGTCACGCATCCCGACGCCGTGCGCTTCGACACCATCACGTACCTCGACGTGCTCACGCGCGACCTCAAGGTGATGGACGCCGCGGCCACGGCGCTTTGCCACGACAACAACCTGCCCATCCTCGTCTTCAACATCGACGAGCCGAATGTGTTCAAGAAGGCCCTCACCGGCGAGCCGGTGGGAACCACCGTCCAAGGGGAGGAGTCTGCGCGATGAGCGACGTGATGGATGAAACCAAGAAGCGCATGGAGAAGTGCCTCACCGCACTCCAAAACAACTTCTCGCGCGTGCGCACGGGTCGCGCGAACCCGCACGTGCTCGACCACGTGATGGTGGACTACTACGGCCAGCCGACGCCCATCACGCAGCTCGCCGGCATCCGCGTGCCCGAGGCCACGATGCTCGTCGTGGAGCCGTGGGACAAGAGCTCGCTGAACGCCATCGAGAAGGCCATCCGCACGTCCGACCTCGGCATCAACCCGTCAAACGACGGCGTGTCCATCCGCCTGCCCTTCCCCGCGCCCACGGAGGAGCGTCGCCGAGAGCTCGCGAAGGAGTGCCGCCAGATGGGCGAGGAGGCGCGCGTGGCCGTGCGCAACGTACGCCGTGACGCGAACGCGCACATCGAGCGCGACGAGGAGCTCTCCGAGGACGAGGTGCGCCGGGAGCAGAACAACGTCCAGCGCATGACCGACGAGTACATCAAGAAGGTCGACGAGGCCACGAAGGCCAAAGAAGCCGAGATAATGGCGATCTAAGTGGATCCTCGCGAGGAAAAGCTCCTTGCGTACTTCCGCGACTCGCAACCGGACATCTCCCTTGCGGACGTGGACCTCGCGCGTCTGCCGTCGCATATCTCGATCATCATGGACGGCAACGGACGCTGGGCGAAGCGGCGTGGCCTCGACCGCTCCCAGGGCCACGTGGCCGGAGTCGATTCGCTCAGGGAAACCATCACCGCGTGCGTGCGCCTCGGCGTGGACGTGCTCTCCGCCTACGCGTTCTCCACGGAGAACTGGAAGCGGCCGCGGCGCGAGGTCGACCTCCTCATGGACCTCTTCGCGAAGACGCTCGTGGCCGAGCTCCCGCTCTTCCACCAGGAGCACGTGCGCCTCGAGCTCTGGGGCGATCTCGAGGCGCTTCCCGCGAAGACCTACGCCACGTTCTGCCGCGGCCTCGACGAGACCTCCGGGTACTCCACGATGACCCTCGCGCTCGCCGTGAACTACGGCTCGAGGGCGGAGATCGTGCGGGCGAGCCGCTCGCTTGCCCGCGACGTGGCTCGGGGGCGCCTCGGTGTCGAGGAGATCACCGACGAGCTCTTCGCGAGCAGGCTCTATAGCGCCGACGTAGCCGATCCCGAACTCCTCATCCGCACCTCGGGCGAGCTCAGGCTCTCGAACTACCTCCTCTGGCAGCTCGCCTACAGCGAGCTTTACGTGACGGATGTCCTCTGGCCGGATTTCGATCGCTGGGAGCTCCTGCGTGCCATTCGCGCGTATCAGGGACGCGAGCGGCGCTTCGGAGGCGTGGGACGTGGCTGAGGCGAGGCAGAGGAGTCGCCTCACTCGGCGAAGCGAGGGCGGCGCGGACGGCAGGCGCGAGGGTGCGTCCACGTCCGCGCAGATGGCGCGCGGCCGCAGGAGTCCCCGTTCGCTCAACGCGACGCCGAAGCGCTCCCTCGTCGAGCGTCGCGAGGAGCGCGAGATCAAGCGCGCGGCGGGCGAGCTCAAGGGCCAAAAGGTGCGCGGCGCCGCGGAGCGCACGCTCACGCGCACCTTCTCCGGCGCCATCTACGCGATCACCATGGTGGTGCTCGTCTCCATAAGCCCCATCACCACGACGATCCTCACGGCGGCGATCGCGTGGCTCTGCTGCTCGGAGTTCTTCCGGCTCACGCGCCTCATGGGCCGTGCGCCCTTCGAGTTCCTCGGACTCGCCGGCGCCATCGCCTTCCCGGTGGCCGCGTTCATCGATCAATCGCTCATGAACTGGGTGCTCTACGTGCTCCTCTTCGCGAGCGGCATCTGGTACATCTTCACGCCGCGCGCCTCGATCTCCGACGTGGCGGTGACGGTCTTCGCGCCGCTCTACACCGGCTTCCTCATCTCCTCGATCGTCTCCATCCGCATGCTCGACCCGGGGAGCACGGGTGCCCTCATGACGCTCGGCGTCCTCGGGAGCATCTGGGCAAACGACGCGGCCGCGTACTTCTGCGGGAGGCGTTTCGGCCGCACGAAGATGAGCCCGAGGATCAGCCCGAACAAGACGTGGGAGGGCTTCTGGGGCGGCTACGTGGGCGGCCTCATCCTGTGGATCGTGATGTACATCGTGGGGCTTCCCGGCAT